>JBFKCU010000056.1:0-10778 GCA_041620115.1 Burkholderiales bacterium
CGAATTCACGTCCGAGCCAGCGCCGCCACTCGGCAAAATCCACCGCCAGACGGATTCCGGACAATTCGTCAGCCAGCCGCGCCATCAGTTCGAGCACTTGTTCGCCGGCCTGGTCTGCGGCCAGTCCGTCCCGGACGCCGATCTCGATCAGACCGGCGTCCAGTGCGGCTAGCCAGCGCGACAACGACCGGCGGCCGCGACCCATCGCGGCCATGCCGCGCTGCACGCGCAGCAGCATCTGTCGTACTTCGGCATCGTCATGCCGCTCGGCCAATGCGATGAACCGGGACAGGCCGGTCATTACGTTGGCATCCCTTACATAATGTTCAAACCGCCACACAGCCTGCTGACGCGCTTCGCGCGGCCAGTCGTGAAACGCAAACGGCGATTTCAGCAAATCAATCAGATCGCGGTGGTAGCAGTCACCTGCGGTCACATCCAGCCAGCGGCTCACCACCGTGGCCGCACTGGTGGTCGACAGCGCCCAGCCGGCTTCGTCCCGAACCAGCACGTCGGCGCGCTCGAGCAGCGCACGGGCACGGCGCGCCGTCAGCCGGTCGCCGACAACCACGGCAATCCGGCGTTTGCCGGCGAGCAGCCATTCGCGAACCGTAACGTCCACCGCCTGCGCCTCCTCCTCGGCACTGGCGGCCCCGAAAAAGCGCAAATGCGGCTGCAGATCGCTTTGCGGCCAGCCGGCACCCAGCCTGCGCGCCCGGGCCGGCAGATCCTGAGCGTCAGCCTGCGACGGCCACGCCGACGCGAGTGCGTTCGTGATGCCGCAGTCCGCGAGCGCATGGTCCTCGGCAAAAACGTGCACCGGCACGCGCGTCGCGCAGGCTTCGAGAAAATCCTGTTCGGTGCGCGACAGCCGCGACAATCCGACCGCGTATACCGGTGCCGTGACCTCTCGCGCCAGTCTGGACAGACGCAAGCGATACGCGGCTTCGGCATCGAGGCTGGAGGCATCTCGGCTCAGCGCATGCCAGAGCTCATGCACCAGTCTCGCCTCGAACTGCAGGGCCTCGCCGCGTCTGGCGCGATAAGCCTGCTCGAGTTGAGCGGTGAACTCCTCGACGGTCGCCGGCAGCCCGACGGCATGCATCGTGAGTTCGTCAAACAGGATCCCGAGTTCTCTTGAAACCGCCCATAAATCCGTGCTCGAAAGCCAGCCGCGACTGGCCAGCGCTTCGTACAGGACGGCTTCGCGAGCAACCCGCCCGGCGATGGGGCGATCCATTGGAATCTGCGCGGCCCAGCCCCTGAGCGTCATCATCTGCGGCAGCAGCAATGCCGCTGCCGCGGCGCGCTGCAGTGCGCGCGCCATGTCGGTCGCCGCATTCAATGCGGGCAGCAGGACTACCGCATGGCTCAGATCCGGCAGGCGTGCGCGCTCGAGCGTGATGATCCGGGTCGCGGCCTGCGCGGGCAGAGCGCCCATGACGCAATGCATGTACTGCAGGCGATGATCGGGGAGTTCTGGCAAGGGGATCGGACGCTTTCTTCGGCCGCGACCGCCGCGGCGCAAGCAACATCTTACGCAGGCATCCCGGAAAACGAAAACGGCCCGCTGGGGGCCGTTTGCAGCGACCGGAGAGGCGCGGCGCTACTTTTCGATCAGATGCTTCTTTTCCTTGACCTTGGTCCAGTCGTCGGCGTCCGCGGGCGCGTCAATCTTCTCGATGATCGGCTTCCACATCTTGGCAAGCTCGGCGTTCAGCGCCGTAAACTCGCGCTGATCGTCGGGCACGTCATCTTCGGCGAATATCGCCTCCACCGGACACTCGGCAACGCACAACGTGCAGTCAATGCATTCGTCCGGATCGATGACCAGCATGTTCGGCCCCTCGCGAAAACAATCGACGGGGCAAACATCGACACAATCCGTATATTTGCACTTGATACAAGACTCGGTCACTACGTACGTCATGGAAATTCCCGAAAACAAGGCCTTGAAATGGCCGGAAAGGCCCGCATTTTAGCAGATGCTGCGCGGCAATATTTGGGCCGCCCAAAAACACGGCGACTTCCCAAAAGCGGGGATTTTGGATAGCATAGGTCTATCCATCTATCGTCGCGGCCCCGCGGCGACCCAATTTTCCAATGATAAGTCAGGACCCTATATGAGTGAGCACATTCATCACGTGACCGATGATTCTTTTGACCCGGAAGTTCTGCAATCGGCGACACCGGTACTGGTCGACTACTGGGCCGAATGGTGCGGCCCTTGCAAGATGATCGCCCCGATCCTCGATGAAGTTGCCAAGGAATACTCGGGCAAGCTGAAAGTGGCCAAACTCAACATCGACGACAATCAGGCGACTCCGCCCAAGTACGGCATCCGCGGGATTCCGACGCTGATGTTGTTCAAGAACGGTTCGGTTGAAGCGACCAAGGTCGGTGCCGTTTCCAAATCGCAGTTGACCGCGTTTATTGACAGCCATATCTGAACGCTATAATCTTTCGCCAGCGCCTGACCCTAAAGTAAGCCGCTCCCGGCACTGAAAAACAGAGCACGGCAGGCGCCGGCGAGGTTGCAAGCAGCACCGTAGTTTCACGTAACACCCGCCCCCTCAAATTTCCCTGCCTTTTCTCGCGAACTGCGCCCGAAGTCCATGCATTTATCCGATCTGAAGAACCTCCCCATCGGCGAACTCGTCGATATGGCCGTCGCCAATGAAATCGACGCCGCCAACCGTTTGCGCAAGCAGGAACTGATCTTCGCGCTGCTTAAAAACCAGGCGAAGAAAGGGGAATCGATCTACGGTGGTGGCACACTCGAAGTGCTGCCCGACGGATTCGGCTTCCTGCGCTCGCCCGATACTTCGTATCTCGCAGGCACCGACGACATTTATGTCTCGCCGTCGCAGATCCGCCGTTTCAATCTGCACACGGGCGACACCATCGAAGGCGAGATTCGCACGCCTAAGGACGGCGAACGCTACTTCGCCCTGGTCAAGGTCGACAAGGTCAACGACGATTCGCCGGAGAACTCCAAGCACAAGATCCTGTTTGAGAACCTGACCCCGTACCATCCGACCGAACATCTCAAGCTCGAACGCGACATCAAGGCCGAAGAAAACTTCACCGGCCGCATCATCGACATCATCGCTCCCATCGGCAAGGGCCAGCGCGGACTGATCGTCTCGCCGCCCAAGGCCGGCAAAACCGTGCTGATGCAGCACATCGCCCACGCCATTACCGCCAACCACCCCGAAGTCGTGCTGATCGTGCTGCTGATCGACGAACGGCCGGAAGAGGTGACCGAGATGCAGCGTTCGGTCAAAGGCGAGGTACTGTCTTCGACCTTCGACGAGCCGGCCAGCCGCCATGTGCAGGTCGCCGAGATGGTCATCGAAAAAGCCAAGCGCCTGATCGAACATAAAAAAGACGTCGTCATCCTGCTCGACTCGATCACCCGCCTCGCGCGTGCCTACAACACCGTCGTGCCGGCTTCGGGCAAGGTACTGACCGGCGGCGTTGATGCCAACGCACTGCAGCGGCCGAAGCGCTTCTTCGGCGCGGCCCGCAATGTCGAAGAGGGCGGCAGCCTTACGATCATCGCCACCGCGCTGATCGATACCGGCTCGCGGATGGATGATGTGATTTATGAGGAATTCAAGGGCACCGGCAACATGGAAATTCATCTGGACCGGCGCATGTACGAGAAACGCATCTTCCCGGCGATCAACGTCAACCGCTCCGGCACCCGGCGCGAGGAACTGTTGATCCCCAAGGACGTGCTGCAGAAAATCTGGGTCCTGCGCAAGCTGCTCTACCCGATGGACGAACTCGAAGCCACGGATTTCCTGCTCGACAAGGTTCGCGCCACCAAGAACAACGCGGATTTCTTCGACTCGATGCGCCGCGGGTAGTCGCCCGCCACCCCCCGTTTGATATCGCGCAATTGCGCGTAAGGTCCGGCGTGCAGGTATCACGCCTGGCCTCCGCAACCAACCCAATCCCTGGCGCCCCCCCCTGCGGCAGGCCGCCGTCCGGGGAACTGCGCGACAATTCTGCAGTCATTCCGGATGAAACGGCACCCGGCGCTGTATACAGGATGCCGCCGTTGCCCCGGCCATGCCGGCATGACATGCCGCCCGCGGACCGTATTTGCCCACCGGAAGAGGAGCGCAAATTGTACAAGTCGCCCTGGATTCTGCTGCTTTCGATGCTGATGCTGGCCGGCTGCGCCGACCTGCACCTGCCACCACTGCCGGGGGACGCCGCCGCGAAGCGGTTTGAAACCGTCGCTGATCGCGCGGTCATTTACGTCGCCAGGGACCGGCACGACAAGGATTTCGTTGCTCCACTGCTGCTCGATGACCAGTGGATCGGCCCCACCTATCGTGGCACCTACCTGCGCATCGTCGTGCCGGCAGGAACACATCGGCTCGCCGGCTACGCCGGTGACAGTGGTTTCTTGCAATTCACCGTTGACCCGGGAGGGCTGTATTTCATCGATCACCATACCTCGGGCTTCCGCTCGCTTGACCGATCCTCGTTTGCATTGGCAAGGCCGGATCGCGGCCGCGCAATGGTCCTCAGCGGGACGCTGAATGACGAGGTGATCCGGTGACGATGCGCGTACGCCAGACATTGGGTGCAGGTTTGCTGGCCCTGTCAGCCGCCTGCGCCTCCACGCCCGAGGCCACGATTGAACGCGACCACGCAGCCAAGGATTTCGAGCCGCAGCCGGGCAGCAGTACCATTTATGTTTTCCGCCCCGACTTTCCGGGCCAGGAGGACAACACCGTGCTTTGGATCAACGGACGCCTGATCGGGGCGACGCTGCCAACGACTTACTTTCGGGTGGCCACGACACCGGGTATACAACATTTGAGTGGATTCGCCGGCGACAACGGCACGATGCGGCTGGAAACCCGCCCGGGCGAAATCTATTTCGTTCGCCTGCACACAGTCGCCGGTCAGTCGATATTCGAGCCGGTGGAATCCGCGGCAGGACGCCGCGAACTGGTGGAATGCTGCGGTCTCCTCGAAAATTGGCGTCCCGGACAACGCCCCTTGCTCCGCTAGGCCAAATCCACGATAATCGCGGGTTTCCCGCCCCGCTGGGGCCCCAAGTCAGGATATCGCGATGAAAGCCGACGTACACCCGGAATACCTCGAAATTTCAATCACTTGCAGCTGCGGCAACAAGTGGCAGACGCGCTCGACCATGGGCAAGGACCTGAACGTCGAGGTGTGCTCGGAATGCCATCCGTTCTACACCGGCAAGCAAAAGACGCTGGACACTGCCGGTCGTATCGAAAAATTCAACCAGAAATACGGCAAAAAAACCCCGGCCAGCCCCAAGGCCGCTGCCTGATCGGCTGAACGCAGTCAGACAACGAGGGCAGCCACGCGGCTGCCCTTTGTTTTTGCAACCTTGTTTTGGCAACTTTGTTTTGACAGGTCGGCCCGGCGGCGGCACGCGCCCCGGCACTCATAAACCAGGAGATCCCGTATGAAAACATTTCGCATCGCCGTAATCCCCGGCGATGGCATCGGCAAGGAAGTGATGCCCGAAGGCCTGCGCGTCATGGAGGCCGTTGGCCGCAAATTCGACATCCAGTTCAAATTCGACGAACTCGACTGGAGCTGCGACTATCACGCCAAACACGGCCGCATGATGCCGGAAGACGGTCTCAAGCAACTGGAAAAACACGACGCTGTTTATTTCGGCGCGGTCGGCTGGCCCGCGATGCTGCCCGATCACATCTCGCTGTGGGGACTGCTGATCCCCTTCCGCCGGGGTTATGACCAGTACGTCAACCTGCGGCCGGTGCGTCTGATGCCCGGCATGAAATGCCCCCTCGCCGACCGCAAGCCCGGCGACATCGATTTCTGGGTCGTGCGTGAAAACAGCGAAGGCGAGTACTCCTCAGTCGGCGGTCGCATGTATGGCGGCACCGATCGTGAGTTCGTCACCCAGCAGGCTGTTTTCTCGCGCGTGGGTGTCGACCGCATCCTGAAGTTTGCGTACGAGCTGGCACAGAAGCGCCCGAAGAAACACCTGACCTCCGCGACCAAATCCAATGGCATCTCGATCTCGATGCCGTACTGGGATGAGCGCGTCAAGGAGATGGCGGCGAAATATCCCGGCGTAAAAACCGATCAGTACCACATCGACATCCTGACCGCGCATTTCGTGATGCACCCGGACTGGTTCGACGTGGTGGTCGCCTCCAACCTGTTCGGCGACATCCTGTCGGACCTGGGCCCCGCTGCGACCGGCACCATCGGCATCGCGCCGTCAGCCAACATGAATCCGGAAAAGAAATTTCCGTCGTTGTTTGAGCCGGTGCACGGGTCGGCACCTGACATCTACGGCAAGAAAATTGCCAATCCCGTCGGCCAGATCTGGGCCGGTGCAATGATGCTCGACCACCTCGGCTGCCCTGAAGCCGGTGCCGCAGTCGTCAAGGCCATCGAAACGGCATTGCGCGAAGGACCGAAAACGCCGGACCTCGGCGGCAAGGCCAGCACCGCCGATCTCGGCAAAGCCGTCGCCGACGCGATTTAAATCAGTACGCCGCCACCGCGCCATCACTGCGCGGATCGGCCCCGCCTTCAAGCATGCCGTCGGCGTGCCGGATGATCATGCCGGCATGACCGACGGTTTCATCGTACGCACCGATGATCTCGACGTCATGGCCGCGCTCGCTCAGGTCACGCAGGACGCCGGCGTCAAAACGTGATTCCAGCTTCAGCGTTTCGCTGCTCTGGCCCCAGGTGCGGCCCAGCAGCCAGCGCGGCGCGCTGACCGCCGCCTGCGCCACCATGCCGTACTCGATTGCACGGGTAAACAATGCGCACTGGGTCTGCGGCTGGCCGTCGCCGCCCATCGTGCCGTAGACCATGGTGCGTCCGTCCGCCAGCCGCGCCAGCGCCGGATTCAGCGTGTGAAAAGGCTTGCGTCCCGGCGCCAGCGCATTGAGTGCACCCGGATCCAGCGAGAAGCTGCAGCCGCGGTTCTGCCAGTTGACGCCGCTGTCGCGCAGCACCACACCGGATCCGAACTCATGATAAATGCTCTGGATGAACGACACTGCGCGGCCGGCGTCGTCGATGACCCCCATCCATACGGTGTCGCCTGCCTGGGTCACGCCACCCCAGGGCGCGGCCCAGCGGCGATCGATTTGTTGCGCCAGGAGCAGCACATGCGCCGGCGCCAGCAGATCCTGCGCCGGTGTGTCCATGTAACGCGGGTCGGTGAGCTTCGCGTCACGCACCAGGAATGCCTGCTTGGTCGCCTCGACACACAGATGCACGTAATCCGCGCTGCCCTGCGGCACGTCGCGGATGTTCAGCGCGTCGAGGATGCCCAGGATCAGCAGGGACACCATGCCCTGCGTCGGCGGCGTCATGTTGTAAAGGGTTCCGGCACGGTGGGCCAGTTGCAGCGGATCCACCAGTTGCGCGCGGTGCGCTGCAAAGTCGCGCAGCGTCAGCGGGCTGTCGATACGCGCCAGATCCGCGGCCAGTGACAGCGCGAGTTCACCGCGGTAAAAATCGCGGGGTCCGTCAGCCGCGATACGTTCGAGCGTTGTGGCCAGCCGCGCCTGCACGAAACGGCTGCCTGCCGCAGGAGCGGTGCCGCCCGCAAGAAACGTTTCCGCAAATCCCGGCTGTCCCTGCAATTCGCCCAGCCTGGCCGACGTCAGCGCCGACTGGCTGACAGTCACCGGGCAGCCTTCACGCGCATAGGTGATCGCATCCGCCAGCAATCGCGTCAGCGGCAAACGCCCGCCCAGGGCCCGGCGTGAAAGCTCGTGTGCAGCACCCCAGCCTGAGACCGTTCCGGCCACCGTGTTCGCGGCCACGCCGCCGCGCGCCGGCAGGGTCTGCGTCAGCCCGCGTGCGGCATACCATTCGCGCGTCGCACGGGCAGCAGCAGCGCCGCAGGCATCGATCGCGCCTGGCGCCTCTCCGGGCACATGCAGCAGCCAGAAACTGTCGCCGCCGATCGAATTCATATGCGGATAGACGACCGCAATCGTTGCCGCCGCGGCGATCATCGCCTCGATCGCGTTGCCGCCTTCGCGCAGCACCGCAAGCGCGGATTGCGACGCCGCAGCGTGCGGCGCCACGGCCATGCCCCGCGTGCCACGTGTCGTGTGGATCATGCGGCCATTCTACGCCCGCAGCACGACGTCACACGCGGACTGAAACGCCCCGGACACAATGCGCGGGAGATGAGCGTCGGCAATGCCGGCCGCTCGATCCCGCGTAATTAAACCGGCGCGCAGCGTCCGCGTTTAATAAGTCTTGTACTGCAGGTATTTTCCACTCATCACGATTTGCACGCGGTCACCCTTGGGATCCGCTTCGCGCTGCAGGTCCATCTTGAAATCGATCGCGCTCATGATGCCGTCGCCGAATTCTTCATGGATCAGTTCCTTGAAGGTCGTGCCGTAAACGCTGACCAGCTCGTAGAAACGGTAGATCAGCGGATCCGTGGGCACCGCGGTCGGCAGCGAACCCTTGTACGGGACCTGTTGCAGCAGCAGCACCGCATACGGCGACAGGCCGAGCAGCTTGCCCGCGGCCTCGGCCTGGGCTTTGGTCATCTGCATCTGGCCGAGCAGCGCGGCCGTCGTCCATTCCTTGCTCGCACCTACGGCCTCGGCGATCTTCTCCCAGGTCAGGCCCTGCTTGATCTTGCCCTCGACCACCAGCTCGGTCACGTCGTTACGGGTCATGGGTCGGGTCATGCTGGCGGCAGCCAGCAGCGCTTCGGGGGCATCACTTTTTTTCACGATCGTTCTCCTCAGTAAGATTGAAAATTGGGGTTTATCGAACCACTGCAATCTGCGGTTTGGGCGGGATCAGTGGCGTGGCGAGTTCTGCCGCTGCCGCATCCGGCACCTCCAGCCCCGGCCGGACCAGCGGCGGGTGTTTCGGGTCGTAGTCGGGTGAGTCACTCGCGAACACCTTCGAACGGTCGACCAGGAAATCGATCAGGTGGTTGCGAATGCGGTAGTAGTGCGGATGCTTGTGCATGTCGTGGTGCTTGCGACTGCGCGGCATGGTGTTGACGACGATCTCCGCGATCTTGGCGTGCGGCCCGTTGGTCATCAGGATGATCTTGTCGGCGAGCAGGATCGCCTCATCGACGTCATGGGTGATCATGAACACCGTCTGCTGCGTTTCCGCACAGATGCGCAGCACTTCCTCCTGCAGCACGCCGCGGGTCAGCGCATCGAGCGCGGAGAACGGCTCGTCCATCAGCAGCATCTTCGGCCGGATCGCCAATGCCCGCGCAATGCCGACACGCTGCTTCATGCCGCCGGAAAGCTCCGCGGGACGCTTCTTTTCCGATCCGGTCAGATTGACGAGGTCGATGTACTGCTGGCAATGCTGGCGCACCTTCTCCTTGCTCCATTCGGGCCAGCGCGAGGTCACCGCAAAGGCAATATTGCCCATGACCGTCAGCCACGGCATCAGGGCGTGCCCCTGGAAGATCACGGCGCGGTCGAGACTGGGACCGCTCACTTCGCGCCCCCCGACAAACACATACCCTGAAGACGACTGATCCAGGCCGGAAAGAATGTTGAGGATCGTGGTCTTGCCGCAGCCCGAATGTCCGATCAGGCACACGAACTCGCCGGGCTCGATCGAGAAATGCAGGTCTTCGAATACCGTTGTTGCCGCACCGTCACGGCCGGTGAATTTCTTGCTGATGCCTTCAATCCGGATCAGGGGATCGCTCATGGTGTGCTCCTATTCCGGAAAGGTTACGAGCCGGGTCAGTCTGGCCAGCATCAGATCGAGCAGCATGCCCACCAGCCCGATGGCCAGAATCGCGGTGAGAATGTTGGTGATCGACAGGTTGTTCCACTCGTTCCAGACGAAGTAGCCGATGCCCGTGCCGCCGACGAGCATTTCCGCGGCAACGATCACCAGCCAGGCGATGCCGATCGAGATGCGCATGCCGGTCATGATCGTCGGTGCCGCCGCAGGCAGGATCACGCGGAAGGCGGTGCGCATGGGACCCACCTCCAGCGTGCGCGCCACATTCAGCCATTCGCGCCGCACGCTGGCCACGCCGAACGCGGTGTTGATCAGCATGGGCCACAGCGAACAGATGAAAATCACGAAGATCGCCGAAACCGAACTGTCCTTCAGCGTGAACAGTGCCAGCGGCATCCATGCCAGCGGCGAGATCGGTTTCAGCACCTGGATGAACGGATCCAGCGCCCGGTACACGGTCGGCGACATGCCGATCAGGAAGCCCAGCGGCACCGCCACCAATGCCGCCAGCAGGTAGCCGATCAGCACGCGCCCCACCGAGTAACCGAGCTGGATGCCGATGCCCTTGTCGTTCGATCCGCGGTCGTAGAAGGGCTCATTGAGGTGCTGCCAGATCTTCTTGCCGAAGTCGGCAGGGGTCGGGAACGTGGACTTCTGCCCCGTCGCCGCCGCCTTGCCGACCAGCGCAGCGTATTCGGCATCCACCGTCTGCACCGCGGCTTTCGGCAACGTCAGCGCGTGCCACACGCCGATCAGCAGCAGGAACACGATCAGCGACAGCAGCGGCGCGCGCCACCTCATGAGTCCGTTCATGTCAAAGCCCTCCGCTCACGCCGTATGCTTGATTGCGAAACCGGCCAGGTAGGCTTCGGGCTTTGCCGGATCGAATTCCTTGCCCATCACCGCAAACTTCTTGGTGGTAGCGGTCGGGGCCTTCAGGCCGACTTCCTTCATCAGCCTGGCCGCGTCGGTTGCCAGGAACACTTCACGCGCAACCTTGGCGTAATCGACGTTGCCCTTCA
>JBFKCU010000057.1:0-10683 GCA_041620115.1 Burkholderiales bacterium
ACGGCAACCGGCGCCTGTTCGCAACGCCCGACACAGGGTGCCGGTATCACGCGTACGCCGTCGCCTAGGGCCTGCTTCAGCCCCCGCATCAACGGGCCCGCGCCGGAGAGTTCGCAGGACAGGGAATAGCAAACGCGCACGGTCAGCGCCGGGGGCGCTTTGCTCCCCTCCTTGACCACGTCGAAGTGATGATAAAAGGTTGCGACTTCGTAGACCTCGGTCATGGCCAGACGCATTTCGCGCGCCAATGCGACGATGTGTGCTGCCGAAATGCAGCCGTAACCATCCTGTATCCGGTGCAGGTTTTCGATCAACAGGTCGCGGCGGCGCGGATCCGCGCCGGTTTCGCGCTGCGCGGCGGCAAGCAGCGCCTGCACCTCACTTAGTGCAAGTGCATCAACCGGACGGCCCTTGCGCGCTCCCCGGATCCGCTTGCCGCGTTTAACGACGCCACCTTCCAAAATTTTCTCCTCCAGCGCGAACCCGGTGCAGCCGATCCGGTCACGCGCTTGCTTCGTGTTTACGTTACTTCAGTACCGACTTGAGCAGCTTGCCCATTTCAGCGGGGTTTTTCGTGGTCCGGATGCCACATTCCTCCATCACCGCGAGCTTTTCCTCCGCCGTGCCCTTGCCACCGGAAATGATCGCGCCGGCATGCCCCATGCGCTTGCCCGGCGGCGCCGTGACCCCGGCGATGAACCCGACGACGGGCTTCTTCATGTTGGCCTTGACCCAGCGCGCGCACTCTTCCTCGTTCGAGCCGCCGATCTCGCCGACCATGATCACTGCCTCGGTCTGCGGATCATCATTGAACATTTTCATGACATCAATGTGCTTCAGCCCGTTGACCGGATCACCACCGATGCCGACACATGACGACTGGCCAAGGCCGATTTCCATCAACTGGCCGACGGCTTCGTAGGTCAGCGTACCGGAGCGCGAGACCACGCCGATGGGGCCTTTCTTGTGGATATGGCCTGGCATGATGCCGATCTTGATTTCATCGGGTGTGATCACACCCGGGCAGTTGGGCCCGATCAGCAGCGTCTTGCTGCGCTGCTGCTCCATCTTGTATTTGAGAAGGATCATGTCACGCACCGGGATTCCCTCGGTGATGCAAATCACCAGCTCGAGTTGCGCGTCCACCGCCTCTTCGATTGCCGCTGCAGCATAGGGCGGCGGCACATAAATCACCGAAACATTGGCGCCGGTCGCATCCTTCGCCTCGCGCACGGTGTTGAAAATGGGAATGCCTTCGTATTCCTGCCCGCCTTTTTTTGGCGTGACGCCCGCGACGTAGCAATTCTTGCCGTTGGCGTATTCCTTACCCGTTTTGGTATGGAACTGACCGGTCTTGCCGGTAATGCCCTGGGTCATGACCCGGCTGTCTTTGTTGATCAGGATGGACATCAGTTCTTCCCCTTCGCCGCCGCAACTACCTTTTGCGCGGCATCAGCCATGTTGTTCGCGGAAATGATCGGCAATCCCGAATCAGCCAGGATCTTCTTGCCGAGATCGACGTTGGTGCCTTCGAGCCGCACCACCAGCGGCACATTCAGGCTCACCTGCCGCGCCGCCGCGACCACGCCCTGCGCAATCACGTCACACTTCATGATCCCGCCGAAAATATTGACCAGAATGGCCTTCAGTTCGGGGTTGCGCAGCATGATCTTGAAGGCCTCGGTCACTTTTTCCGCGGTCGCACTGCCACCGACATCGAGAAAATTGGCCGGGCTGCCGCCGTAGAGCTTGATGATGTCCATGGAGGCCATTGCGAGGCCCGCGCCATTGACCAGGCAGCCGATGTTGCCGTCAAGCTGGATGTAATTGAGATCGTGCTTGGACGCCTCAACTTCGGCGGGATCCTCCTCGTCGAGGTCGCGCAGCGCCACGATGTCGGGATGGCGGAACAGCGCGTTGCCGTCAAAATCGATCTTGGCATCCAGCGCAACGACCTTGCCGTCACCGGTGAGAATCAGCGGGTTGATTTCGGCGAGCGAGGCGTCGGTTTCATCAAACGCCTTGTACAGGGCCTGCAGCAGTCCCCGCGCCTGCGGCAACGCGGCGTCGGGCACGCCGATCTTGCGCGCGACGCCATCGGCTTCGGCATCGGTCAGTCCGCGCACCGGGTCGATCGCAACCTTATGGATTTTCTCCGGCGTGTGCGCCGCCACTTCCTCAATGTCCATGCCGCCTTCGCTGGAGGCCATCAGCACCACGCGTTGCGTGCCGCGATCGACGACCATGCCGACATAGAGTTCCTTCTTGATATCCGCGCCTTCCTCGATCAACAGGCGCCGCACCTTCTGGCCTTCGGGCCCGGTCTGGTGCGTCTTCAGTTGCATGCCGAGTATGCTGCCCGCGTAGGTTTTGACCTCGGCCGGGGACTTGGCCACCTTGACGCCGCCGCCCTTGCCGCGGCCGCCCGCATGGATCTGCGCCTTGACGACCCATACCTTGCCGCCGAGTTTAGCCGCCGCAGCAACGGCTTCGTCAACACTGAAACAAGGTATGCCGCGGGGCGTCACGACGCCGTACTTGCGCAGAAGTTCTTTTGCCTGATATTCGTGGATTTTCATTTTTCTGGTCCGCGTGAAATGCGCTGTTGGTGGGTGACGTCCGCCAACTCCGCAGGGACGCCAAATCTATTACAGCGACCTCGGCATCAGCCTTGACCGCAGTCAATAAACTCACGATTGGATAAAACGCGAGTCGGGCACACGCCGCGCGCAGGTGCCGAATTGTTTTCCTGACCCGCACCCGGCGCTTGCACCTGAAGCAGGCCACCCGGAAATGTTGCAATACCGCCGGCGCAGTATACCAAAGCACCCGGTCTTCTCCGCGCAGCGGGCGTCGACGCGCCGGCGCCCGTACGCGGACACATTGCACCATCTTCGGGCGATGGGCGGTGATCTCGAAATACGGCTGGCCATCCAGTGCCCGCAGTCGATTCCTGGGGGCGCTACAGATCCGATTCGGTTGACGGAAGTTACGGCACGTACACAATAATTTTGCTATGGTGTTGCGTCGCAGCATCGGCGTTCTAAAAAAAAGCGCAACCCCGGAGGGTTGCGCTGAAGTTCCACCAAAGGAGGAGGTTTTGGAGGATATGTGCCGATGTCTGTAGAGACACCCAACACGGTTCCGATTCTGCCACGTACACACTCCCTGTCAAGCATTTCTGCTGCTCTGCAATATACATTTTATCGCCAAAAGACTGAGAAAAACTAATCTGATTGGTTGCGCGCTGGCGATCTCAAAGCAGAACACGCGCGCCGGCCTGAGTTCTGCCCCCGTCGCAAGCTGCTACGGCCAGCCCCAAACTTGCACGAAAATGGCGCATACGCGATAAGGCGATCGGGCGATCAGAAAAGACGCGCCGCGCGAGCGGCCGCGACCGACATTGCAACCAGGAGAGCACCGCATGGACCGCGCGCAATTGATGTTTACCGGCGACATCAACCTGATGAACGTCACTGATCCGGCACTGCCGTTCGGGCGCATCGTCGATACGCTGCGCAGCGCCGACGTACTGTTTGGCAACCTTGAGTGCTGCCTCTACCAGCCAACGGCAGCGCGATCGGCCATGGATGAAGGCTTTTACGCCGCCCCGGCGGCAGGCACGGCCCTGAAATTCGCCGGCTATCACGCGGTCGGCAACGCCAACAATGTCAATTACGGCACCGATGCGATTCAATCGTCGCTGCGTGAACTGGAAAAACTCGGCATACCCGCCACCGGCGCGGGACTCAACCGCGCCCAGGCGCGTGCGCCGGCAATCGTCACGCACGCCGGCGTGCGTTACGGTTTCGTGCAGCGTACATCCGTCTACTGGCCGACCAATCACGAAGCCGGGGAGAATTCGCCCGGCGTTGCCGCTTTGCGCGGCCACACGGCCTACCAGTTGCCGCTGCACAAGACCCGCCCGGAGATCCCGCCCGCGAACCGTCCGGGCGTGCCGCCGGTCATCCTCACCTGGGCTGATCCGAAGTATCTCGCGGAGTACGTCGCCGAAATCGCCGCGTTGCGCAAGCAGGTGGACGTCGTCGTGGCGTCACAGCATTGGGGACTGCACGAAGAGGTGCTCGATTACATGCCGGAAATCGCGCACGCGGTGATCGATGCCGGCGCCGACATCGTCATCGGTCACGGCCCGCATTTCTCATTGCCGGTGGAAATCTATAAAGGCAAACCGGTGTTCTACGGGCTGGGCAGTTTTTCGTTCCACACCGGTCACGGCGGCCGCAAACACGGCGACTGGCTGGGCATGCTCGCAAGGGTGTCCCTCGACGGACGCGACTGTGTCCGCGCGTCTTTTGAATTCGTGCGCCACAATGCGCGCAACGAAACGGTGATCTGCGATCTCGCCGGCGAACCGGATGCACTCGACGCTTTGCGCCAGCGCAGCGCAAAGTTCAACACCGCCCTCAGCGTCGACGGAAACAGCGCCGTGTTTACCGCCGCATGATCAGCCGGCAGGATAATATAAGTAATTGATTTTATTTATTTTTAAGGGCCTTCGTCGGCAGGGCCGCGCAGCTTGCGTTGCGGGTAAACCTTGGCCGGATGCTTTTTCAGCGCCTCCTCGTCGACATCGATGCCCAGACCGGGCGCCGTCGGCAATTCAATGTAGCCGTTCTTCGGTTTCAACTGGTTCGGCGAAATCGTGTCGCAGAAATCGACAAAGGGCAGGAAGTATTCGGTGATGATGAAGTTGGGCATCGTTGCCGACGCATGCACCGTGGACGCCAGCGCCACCAGCGTTGAGTTGTAGTTGTGCGGCGAGACGGCCACCAGGAAGGGCTCCGCCATCGCTGCGATTTCCTTCAGCTCGAGGATACCGCCGACACAGGCAACATCGGGATTGAGTATGTCGGCCGAACGTTTTTCCAGCAACGGCCGGAACCCGGTCTTGGTATAGGTGGCCTCGCCGATCACCATCGGCACACCGATCTCGCGGCGGATCTGCGCCAGCTCATCGGGAAACTCGGCTTGGCAGGATTCCTCCATCCAGTAGAGATCGAATTCGGCCAGCTGCCTGTCTAAACGGATCGCGTGCATGGGTGCAAGCCGGCGATGCTGTTCAATCAGCAGATCCACATCCGGGCCGACGGCATCGCGTATGGCTTTCACCACACTGATTGCGCGCCGCTCATGTTCCTTGGGAATATAGGTGCGCCACGGTGACGGCAACGGATCGAACTTCATCGCGGTGAAGCCCTGCCTGACCACCGCTTCCGCGGCACGCGCGTAGTCGGCCGGCTCTTTCATGCCGTAGCTCCAGCCGTTGGCGTAAACACGGATCTTGTCGCGATAACGCCCGCCCAGCAGGTTGTACACCGGTTGTTTCGTGGCCTTGCCGACGATGTCCCACATCGCCTGCTCGATGCCGCTGATGGCGCAGAACAATTCCACCGAGCCCCGACGGGCCGCGTAGTCATCGAACGCAAACTGGGTGAAGTGCTTGATGTCGAATGGGCTGCGCCCGGTCATATAGGGGCCCAGCGCCTCGAGCTGCGCCATCACCGCGCGATCACGGTCATATTGTGAATACGCCTCGCCCCAGCCGTGGATGCCGGCGTCGGTTTCGACTTTGACAAAAATGAGATTCTTGCGCCAGCCCGGGTGTACGGCATAGCTCTTGACGGCGGTGATTTTCATGTGTGCGGCGATCCTAGAACAGGGTTGGACGGAAGGATGAGGGTTCGAATCTAGGCGCCCGCCGCAAGCCATGTCAAGAACACCACCAGTCACGGTCCATCATGCGAGCGCGCACCGTGATTGCGCGCTCAAATCATGCGCGGTTGCAGCTTTAGCAATTCGCCGATGCGTTCCGAACTTTTCAGTCCGCTACCCGTCAGCACCACCACTGTACTCTCGCCGCTGCGGATCGTGCCGGACGCCAGCAATTGCGTCAGGCCGGCCGCCGCCGAGGCACAGGTCGGCTCCACATAAAAGCCCATGCGCGCCAGAGTGCCGAGCGCACGCACGATCTCGTCTTCGCTGACCGCCACCACGGCTCCCGCCGAGCGGCGCACTGCGCGCACCACGTCGCGCAGCCTCGTCGGGTGAGACGAGGCGATCCCTTCCGCAATGGTCGGGCGAATCTCCGTCGGCACCGATGTCTCGCCGCCGGACTGCCACGCGTTGTAGCAGGGCGCGCAGTTCGCCGCCTGTACGCCAAATATGCGCGGACGCCTGTCGATCTCTCCGGCGCGCAGCAATTCGTCAAAGCCGGTGTCCAGGCCGAGAACGTTGCTGCCGTAACCGAGCGGCGTCACGACGTTATCCGGGGCGCGAAATCCCAGGGACTCCCACAATTCATAGGCCAGCGTCTTCGTGCCCTCGATGAAATACGGCTGCCAGTTATGGCTGGCGTAAAAAATCTCGGCGCTCATACGCAGTGCGGCGTCGGCAACGTCCTGGCGTGTGCCGGGAACAGTCACCACATCGGCACCACACGCGGCAATCTGCGCGATTTTCGGATACGAAGCGGTCTCGGGGACAAGAATGCGGCAACGCATCCCGGCCGCTGCCGCATACGCTGAAAGCGATGCTCCGGCATTGCCCGACGAATCCTCCAGCACCTCTTCAACGCCGCGGCTTCTTAAATAGCTCACCATGACCGTCATGCCGCGATCCTTGAACGATCCGGTGGGCATCATGAATTCGAGTTTGAACGCGACCGTTGCGCCATCCCAGTCGCGCTGCAGCAGGGGTGTGCCCCCTTCACCCAGCGACACCGCGTGGCTGGCATCAACGGCGATGGCCTTGGCGTAACGCCACACCGAGCGGTCTGCGGCATGGATGTCACCGCGCCGCAAGCCCGCGCCGGGTGCCAGATTGAGATAAGCACCGGTATCACCGCACCACCTGGCGCGATCGTCCGGATAGGTGGCACCACTCTGCGAGTCTACGTAATCCATTGATTTAAAGCAGCATTTTATTTGCAGGCGATGAAAGCGTGTACTAACTTACACCTTGAATCGGCGACATCCGGCGTATTCAACGCCGCCATTCGAAGACCACAAAAAAGAAGGCAGGCGCGTTACGCCTGCCTTCCTGATTGTAGCGCGGCGCACGGGCCGCAAATTACGCTTATTCCGCTTTCTTGCTTTTCGCCTTAGCCTTAGATTTGGCTTTGCTCTTCTTCGGCTTGTTGGCCTTGGCTTTCTTCGGCTGGTCTGCTTTGGCTTTCTTCGGCGATTCCGACTTGGCTTCGCTGGCCGGCTGCGCTGGAGTTGCCGGGGTCGCTTTCGCCGGCTCTCCCTTCGCCGGTCCAGCCGGCTGAGCCGGAGTCGCCGGGGTTGCAGGAGTGGCGGTCTGGGCATTCGCGTTGAACGTCAACGCCGTGAAACCGGCTGCCAGCAGGGTAGTCATCAGTCTGTTCATGATTTCTCCAATTTCTTCAAATGTCGGTTCGCATGGATCCACGATGCGCCCTGGATTTCTCGGGTCGTATATCCGTAACGCCCGCGCATACACCCGGTTGACTCAGGACAATCGCCGCAATGTTAACATCGCGCAGCCGTCGCCAAACCACGACGCCGCCATGGAGAAAAACAATGGAACTGGAACTCAAAGGCAAACGCGCGCTGATTACCGGCGCGTCCCGCGGCATCGGTCTGGGCGTGGCACAAATGCTGGCGCAGGAAGGCTGCAATCTGCATCTCGCCGCGCGCAGCCAGCAAGACCTGGATGCCGCGCGCCAGAAAATCGTCGATGCCTGCGGCGTGAACGTGCAGTGCCATGCCGTCGACCTGTCCGTTTCGGCAAACGCCGTGGCGCTGGCAAGGGAATGCCGCGACGTCGACTTTCTGATCAACAATGCCGGTTCCATCCCGCAGGGCACGATCGCCGCACTGGATGACGCCACCTGGCGGCGCGCATGGGACCTCAAGGTCTTCGGCTTCATCGACATCACCCGCGAGATTTACGCGCGGATGCGCGAGCGACGCAGCGGCGTCATCATCAACGTCATCGGTGCCGCTGGCGAGCGCCCTGTGGCAAGTTACATCGCCGGCAGCATGGGCAATGCGGCGTTAATGGCCTTCACCCGCGCCCTCGGCGCGGAAAGTCCGGAGTTCAACGTGCGGGTGGTTGGCGTCAATCCCGGCGGCACTGCCACCGACCGCGCGGTGACACGACTGCGTGAGCGTGCAAAAAAGGAGCTGGGTGATGCCGATCGCTGGCAGGAACTGGTCAGTAAGTCACCATTCGGGCGCATGGCAACAGTCGAGGAAATCGGCGCACTCGTGACGTTTCTGTGTTCACCCTACTCCGGCTATACCACCGGCACCATTATTACCGTCGACGGTGGCGCCAGCAGCCGCCGCGCGTGATTCTGCCGGCAAGTAACGCCCAGGTTATTTGAACGGCGCAGCGCGATGCGCGGCATCGACCGCGTTCACCGCCTTCTCGTACGCACGCTGCGCGGCCTCCGCTCTGGCGCGGGCAGCAGCTAACGCCTGCTCTGCGGCTTCGAGTTCGCGCTTGCGCGCTGCTGCCTGCTGCTCTGCCGCCGCCTGCGCATCGCGCGCCTGCAGGGCCTCCTGTTCCGCCAGTTTCGCCTCGTAACGCGCCTGCTCGAGCTCGTCGTAAGCGATCCCGGCGCGATACTGGCCCTGCTGCAGCGTACGGCCCTGGTCTTCGACCGGTGCCGGCGCGGGTGCCGTTCCTGCGCACCCGGCCAGCAAGACCGTCGCCAGTATCCCGTATCGCCTGATCAATTTCATGCCTCAGTACGCCGCGGCTTGAACGAAAACTACGGCAACAGCACCGTGGAACCGGTGGTCTTGCGCGCTTCCATGTCGCGATGCGCCTGCGCCGCTTCACGCAGCGGGTAACGCTGGTTGACGGTGATTTTCACAGCGCCTTTCTTGACCACGGCAAACAGTTCACGGGCGGCCGTCAGCAGGTCTTCGCGGGCGGCTGTGTAAGTGACCAGCGTCGGCCGCGTCAGGAACAGTGAACCCTTCTGCGCGAGGATACCGATATTGACCGGTGCGACCGCACCCGAAGCGTTGCCGAAACTCGCCATCAGGCCCAGCGGTGCCAGGCAATCCAGCGACTCCATGAACGTGTCCTTGCCCACACCGTCGTAAACCACGGGCACGCCTTTGCCCTTGGTGATCTCCTTGACGCGCTCCGACAGTTTTTCGCGCGACATGACGACCACATGCTTGCAGCCGACCTTCTTGGCAATGGCAACCTTGTCGTCATTGCCTACGGTGCCGATGACGGTAGCGCCCAGGTGCTTCGCCCACTGACACAGTATCTGGCCGACCCCGCCGGCAGCAGCGTGAACGACGATGGTGTCGCCCTTCTTGACCCTGTAGGTGCGACGACACAGGTACCAGGCGGTCATGCCCTTCAGCATCATCGCCGCCGCCGTTTCATCCTTGATGCCCGCCGGAATCTTCACCAGGCGCGCCACCGGGCGCAGCAGCACTTCGGCGTATGCGCCGAGCGGCTGCGCGTAGGCCACATGATCGCCCACCTTGAAATCCTTGACCTTCGGGCCCACCGCCTCGACCACGCCCGCGCCCTCGGAACCCAGCACCAGCGGCATCGGCATCGGATACAGGCCCGAACGATGATAGGTGTCGATGTAATTCAGGCCGATTGCCGTATTACGAACGCGGACCTCGCCGGGTCCGGGATCGCCGACAGCCACTTCCTCCCAGCGCATCTGCTCGGGACCGCCGTTCTGATGTATGCGTATGACGTGCGACATGTTGTTTCCTCCAGTAAGTTCGGGGCACTGCCGCGAACGGCTGCGCCCCGGTGACGTTATTCAGCCTTGATGCCCGCGTCGCGGACGACCTTTGACCATTTGGTCGTTTCAGCCTTGATGAATTTACCGTAGTCCGCTGAATTTTTGTATTCAGCATCAGCACCCTGCGAATCGAATTTTTTCTGCATCTCGGGTGTATTCACCACCTTCGACACCGCAGCCTCGAGCCTGCGCACGATGTCCGGCGAAACCCCGGCCGGCGCGAGAATGCCCCACCAGTTGTTGGCTTCATAGCCCGGCACCGTTTCGGCAACGGTCGGCGTGTTGGGGAAAGCACTGTTGCGCTTGGCGCTACCGACGGCGAGCAGGCGCAACCGGTTGCCCTGAATGTGCGGCACCAGTTGCAGCAGTGACCCCATGGTGATCTGCGTGTTGCCCGCAATCACGTCGGCCATTGCGGGACCGCCGCCCTTGAAGGGAATATGCGTAATATCAATTTTTGCCAGCAGTTTAAACATCTCCGTGCTCAGGTGCTGGAAACTGCCGATGCCGGCGGTCGCGTAGTTCAGCGAACCCGGCTTGGCTTTTGCCATATCGAGGAGTTCTTTGGTGGTTTTCGCCACCATTTTCGGATTCACGGTCAGCGCGCTGGGGCCGGTGCCGATCATCGCAATCGGCTTGAACGACTTCTCGGGATCAAAACGCACCAGCGACTTGTAGATCGAGGGATTATAAGCAAAGGCCACCGAGGCGATCAGCAGCGTATGTCCGTCGGCCTGCGAATTCGCGGCGATTTCGGAGCCGATGATGCCGCCCGCACCGCCACGGTTGTCGACCACCACCTGCTGGCCCAGCAGCGGACTCAAATCGGCGGCAACCAGGCGGCCGACGATGTCATTGCTGCCGCCCGGCGGAAACGGCACGATCAGGCGTATGGGTTTGGTGGG
>JBFKCU010000058.1:0-10613 GCA_041620115.1 Burkholderiales bacterium
ATCAAGATCGGCGACAAGGGCGCGGTGATGATCAAAGGTCCCAATATCATGCTCGGCTACTGGAATAACGAAGAAGCCACGCGGGCGATGGTGGGGGAGGATGGCTGGCTCAATTCCGGCGACACCGGCCGTATCGGCGACCAGGGGCATCTGTTCATCACCGGCCGGCTCAAGGAAATCATCGTGCTGTCGAACGGCGAGAAGGTGCCGCCGTATGACATGGAAGCGGCGATTGCGCGCGACGCGCTGTTCGAACAGGTCATGGTCCTGGGCGAGGGCAAGGCGTATCTGACGGTTATGGCCGTGCTGAACCCCGAGCACTGGAAAAAACTGGCCGCGGAGGCCGGCATTGATGCCGGCGCCGCGGATATCACGCAATCGGAACCGGTGGAGAAAGCCATACTGGCACGCATTGCCGCCCAGATCCGGGATTTCCCCGGTTACGCGCAGGTGCGGCGCGCGACGGTGACGCTGGAACCCTGGACGGTGGAGAACGGCATGCTGACGCCGACCATGAAGCTGAAGCGGGCCAAGGTCATGGAGAAGTTCAACGCTGAAATCGACCGCATGTATGCCGGGCATTGAAGCGCATCGTGCAAGGGCGGCCGGTGTCCGCTGACCAGACGGAATCGTCGAGCAAGGTGTCACCCCGGGCGGAGTTGCCCGCAGGCAAGGAGCCGGCCTTGCGGGTCATACCGATGCCTTCGGACGCCAGCCATACCGGCGATATTTTCGGTGGCTGGATCATGTCGCAGGTGGATCTGGCCGGCAGTATCCCTGCGGTGCGGCTGGCGCGGGGGCGGGTGGCGACGGTGGCGGTGAACTCATTCGTGTTCCGGCAGCCGGTTTTTGTCGGCGACCTGCTCAGTTTTTACGCGGACGTGGTCAAGGTCGGGCGCACATCGATCACGGTGGATGTCACGGTCTACGCGCAGCGCCTGCCGGAGCGCGAGGCGTGCGTCAAAGTCACGGAGGCGGTGCTGACTTATGTGGCTGTGGACGGCAACCGCAGGCCGCGTGTTGTATCGCCGCAACAATGAGCGCCTGACAGCCAAAATCCGGCGGACACAGCGTAAGATTGCTCTTAATATTTTGCGGTCACATTAAATTACTTTTCGATTCGACCCGGGGGAGATCATGGCTAGATTGAAATTACGGTGGTCCGCGGTTGCAGTGGCGCTGGCGGTATCGGGTATGGCATCAACGGCAATGGCCGGCGGTTTCGGCATCGGCACTCAAAGCGGCAGCGGCACCGGCAATGCATTTTCGGGTGGTGCAGCGGTTGCAGACGACGCCAGCGTTGCGTGGTCCAATCCGGCGGGAATGACGTTGCTGCCTGCGGGCAAGCAGATGGCGGTCGCCGGCCACATTATTCTGCCTTCATTCAAATTCAATGACCGCGGATCGACCATACCGGGCGCATTCGGCAGCGGCAACGGCGGCGATGGTGGCGACCTTGCGATAGTGCCCAACGGCTTCTTCACGATGTCGGTGAACCCGCGGATGACGGTCGGACTGGCGCTGAACGTGCCGTTCGGCCTGGCGACCGAGTATGACAACGGCTGGCAGGGGCAGTTGACCGCGCTGGAGTCTGCGATCAAGACCATCAACATCAACCCCTCCGTCGCCTACAAGGTCAATGACCGGTTCTCGATCGGCGGCGGTATCAGCGTGCAGAAGATCGAAGCGAAACTGTCGGCCTTTACCGGGGCGGCTGCCACCGGCAATCTCAAGCTGGATGCGGACGATGTCGGTTTTGGATTCAACGTCGGTTTGATGGCGCAGCTGACACCCAGCACGCGTATGGGTTTCACTTATCGCTCGAAAATCAAGTATGAACTTGAAGGAACCGCCACCTACTCGGGAACTTCCGGCGGTCTGTTCTATGCGACTGCCCGTGCAGATCTCGATGTGCCGGAAAGCGCGTCGTGGAGCATATTCACCAACCTGACGCCGAAATGGGAGCTGATGGCCGACCTGACCCATACCGGCTGGAGCAGCGTCAAGCGGCTTGATGTGATCCGCACGTCGTCGACCATCGGACCGCCCCCGGCGGGTGGTCCTGCCGGTTCGACGCTGACGTCGCTGCAGTTCAACTGGAAGGACACGCTGCGTGTCGGTGTCGGTGCCAATTACAAACTCAGCGAACAGACCAAGCTGCGATTCGGCCTGGCGTTCGATCCGACGCCTACCAATGACGTCGACCGCACGGCACGCCTGCCCGACCAGGATCGCACCTGGGTGGCCTTCGGCGTGCAGTACAAGCCGAACAAGCAGGGCGTGCTCGAAGTCGGTTATGCGCACGAATTCGTCAAGGATTCGTCGGTCAATAACGCGACCGTGGTTCCGGGCGCCCGCCTGATCGGTTCGTTCAAGAACAAGGCGGATATCCTGTCCGTGCAGTACTCGCACAAGTTCTGATCCCGGGCATCAGGCAGCATGAAGAAGCGGCCCTGTGGGGCCGCTTTTTTTGTCTGCCGCGCCGGCGTGAACCCGACCGTGGCGTCCGGTCCGGTGCGCAGATAGCGCATGCTAGAATCATTTGACGCTTCAAGGAGTGTCTATCATGTCCGCAAGTCCACTGATGGTGCGCAAGGTTGCCGTGCTGGGTGCCGGTGTCATGGGCGCGCAGATCGCAGCGCATCTGGTCAATGCCAATGTTCCGGTCGTGCTGTTCGAACTGGCTGCCAAGGAGGGTGATGCCAACGGCAATGTGCTGAAGGCCGTCGCCAACCTGAAGAAACTCGAGCCCAGCCCGCTGGCGACCAAGGACCGTGCCGATCTCATCGAGCCGGCCAACTATGACCAGCATCTGGAGGGCCTGCGCGAGTGTGACATCGTCATCGAGGCGATTTCCGAGCGCATGGACTGGAAGGCGGATCTGTATCGCAAGGTGGCGCCGTTTCTGAGTGAGCGCGCGATATTCGCCAGCAATACCTCAGGCCTGTCGATCAACAAACTCGCAGCGGCTTTTCCGGAGCAGCAGCGGCCGCGGTTCTGCGGCGTGCATTTTTTCAATCCACCGCGCTACATGCATCTGGTGGAACTCATACCCTGCACCGGCACCGATGCAGATATTCTCGACGACCTCGAGCGCTTCCTGGTCACGACGCTGGGCAAGGGCGTAATCCGCGCCAAGGACACGCCGAATTTCATTGCCAACCGCGTCGGTGTGTTTTCGATGCTGGCAACGATTCATCATGCCGAACGGCTGGGCATAGGCTTCGATACCGTGGATGCGCTGACCGGTGCGCTGATCGGTCGCCCGAAAAGCGCGACGTTCCGCACCGCCGATGTCGTCGGGCTGGATACCTTCGCCCATGTCGTCAACACCATGAAGGACGCGCTGCCGGATGACCCCTGGCACAAGTACTACGCGGTGCCGGCGTGGCTGCAGGCGCTGATCGATCAGGGTGCGCTGGGCCAGAAGACGCGCAAAGGCGTGTACCAGAAAGTCGGCCGCGACATCCAGGTGCTTGACCTCGAAAGCAAAGACTATCGACTGTCCGAAGGCAAGGCCGACGAGGCCGTGGTCGAGATCCTGAAAAACCGCATTCCCGCCGAGCGTTTTGCGCAACTGCATGCGTCGAGCCACCCGCAGGCGCAGTTCATCTGGTCGATATTCCGCGATTCCTTTCATTACTGTGCCGTGCATCTGCCGACGATCGCCAGCAACGCGCGCGACCTGGATTTTGCGATCCGGTGGGGGTTCGGCTGGAATCAGGGACCATTCGAGATCTGGCAGTCGGCGGGCTGGCAGCAAGTGGCAACGTGGATCGCCGAGGACATCGCTGCAGGCAAGGCGATGATCGATACGCCGTTGCCGGACTGGGCTGCGGATCCGGCACGCACCGGTGTTCACAGCGACGAGGGCTCGTATGCGCCGGAGACCGAGACCTATCAGCCGCGGTCTGCGCTGGCGGTGTACCAACGGCAACCGTTTCCGGACCGCCTGCTCGGCGAAGAGCGTCAGTACGGCACGACCATATTCGAAACCGATGGCGTGCGCTGCTGGCATACCGGTGACGATATTGCCATTGTCAGTTTCAAGAGCCGCATGCATGCCATCGGCGATGACGTGCTCGAGGGCGTGCAGCAGGCAATCGAGGAGGCCGAGCGCAATTACGCCGGCCTGGTCGTGTGGCAGACCGAGCCGCCGTTTTCAGTCGGCGCCAATCTGAAGAAAACCCCGTCAGGTGGCGCGCGGCGGTCCAAGCCGTCGGCGCTGGGCAAACTGTTCAGGAACATGCGACGCGAGGCTGAATCGCTGGCGCTGAAGGCCGCGCGCAAGTTCGGCGTTGCCGATCAGTTGATGGCGGGAAAGCTCGCTGAGATCGAGCATCTGGTCGAGCAGTTCCAGGTCACTACGCAATCGCTGAAATATTCCATGGTGCCCACGGTGGCGGCCGTCGACGGCCTCGCGCTGGGCGGCGGCTGCGAGTTCATCATGCATTGCGACCGTGCGGTGGCGACGCTGGAGAGCTACATCGGCCTCGTTGAGGTTGGTGTCGGCCTGCTGCCCGCGGGCGGCGGCTGCAAGGAGTTTGCGATGCGCGCCGTTGCCGATGCCAAAGGCGGCGACATGTCACCGTTCCTGCAGAAATATTTCCGGGCGGTGGCGATGGCTGAAGTCGGCCGCAGCGCTGAGCATGCACGGGAGATCGGCTATTTGCGCGCGACCGACCGCGTGATCATGAATCGCTTTGAGCTGCTCGAGGTCGCCAAGGCCGAGGTGCGGGCGATGGCGGCTGCGGGATACCGTCCGCCGTTGCGTGCCAAGGCGATCCCGGTGCTGGGCCGCAGCGGCATCTCGACCATACGAGCGTTCATGGAGAACATGCGTGCCGGCGGCCACATCTCCGAGCACGATTATCTGATCGGCACGAAGGTCGCGACGATACTCTGCGGCGGCGACATCGAGGGCGGCAGCCTGGTCGACGAGCAGTGGTTCCTCGACCTCGAGCGCGAGCATTTCATGGAATTGATGGCGACGGAAAAAACACAGGCCCGGATTGAGCATATGCTCAAGACGGGCAAACCCCTCAGGAACTGAGGGGTTTGATGCTGGAACAGCAGAGCCTTGTTTTTCGGCGGAGACTAACGTACAGGTTATGTCGTAGCCAGAAGACGCAGGACCGGATCGAGCACATGCTGAAAACCGGCAAGCCGCTGCGTAATTAACCGCGCAGGAAACGGAGTACACGATGGCCAAACAAGTGCAGGATGCTTATATCGTTGCCGCGACCCGCTCGCCGGTAGGCAAGGCGCCGCGCGGCATGCTCAAGAACGTGCGTCCCGACGACCTGCTGGCGCATGTGCTCAAGAGCGTGGTGGCGCAGTGTCCGGGACTGGATCTGCAGGAGATTGGTGACGTGATCACCGGTTGCGCCATGCCCGAGGGTGAGCAGGGCATGAACGTCGCGCGCATCGGTTTGCTGCTGGCCGGTTTTCCCGATACCGTGCCCGGCGTGACCATCAACCGCTTCTGTTCGTCCGGCGTGCAGGCGGTGGCCGACGCTGCGGCGCGCATCCGTCTGGGTGAGGCCGATGTGATGATCGCCGCCGGCACCGAGAGCATGAGCATGGTGCCCATGGGCGGCAACAAGCCGACCTTCAGTCCGGCGATTTTCGAGAAGGACGAGAATTTCGCGATTGCCTACGGCATGGGCATTACCGCCGAGCGCGTCGCCGCGCAGTGGAAAGTCAGCCGCGAAGACCAGGACATGTTCGCCGCCGAAAGCCACCGCCGGGCGCTCCAGGCGATTGGCAGCGGTTATTTCAACAAAGAGATAACGCCTTACGCCATCGTTGAACGACTGCCTGACCTCGCGACACGCGAAATCGCCGTCAAGACGCGGGATGCGGCGCAAGACGAAGGTCCGCGCCGGGATACCTCTCTTGAAGGGCTGGCGAAATTGCGCCCGGCGTTTGCGGCCAAGGGCAGCGTGACTGCCGGCAACAGCTCGCAGATGTCGGACGGTGCCGGCGCCGTGGTGCTGATGAGTGAGGCGGCAATGAAGCGCTATAACCTGCAACCGCTGGGCCGTTTTCTCGGTTATGCCGTTGCCGGCGTGCCGCCCGATGTGATGGGCATCGGGCCGGTCAAGGCGATACCCAAGGTGCTGGAGCAGGTGGGCCTGAAGCAGGATGCACTGGACTGGATCGAGTTGAACGAGGCGTTTGCGGCGCAGGCACTGGCGGTGATTCGCGAGCTCGGACTTGATGCGGCCAAAGTGAATCCCATGGGCGGCGCGATCGCGCTGGGACATCCGCTGGGTGCCACCGGCGCGGTGCGTGTTGCGACCCTGATGCATGGCCTGCGCCGGCACAAACAGAAATACGGCATGGTGACCATGTGCATCGGCACCGGCATGGGTGCCGCCGGTGTGTTCGAGGCGCTGTAGTCGGGGGTGGCGGCGGCTACGGCTGCGGAGGGAAAATGAAAAAATATAAATTAAATCAACTACTTATAATATTATTCCTGGCGCTGGGCCTGGCGCAGGGGGCGGCGGCCCTGGAACTCGAGGGCGTCAAGGTGCCCGCGCGCGCCCGCGTGGCGGATGGCGGTGCCGAACTTGCACTGAACGGTGCCGGTGTGCGCACGCGTTTTTTCTTCCGCGTTTATGTCGGTGCGCTTTATCTCGCGAAAAAAACGACGGCCGCGAATGCCGTCATCAATGACCCGGGTGCCAAGCGCATCGCGCTGCACATGCTGCGCGAGCTGTCTTCGGAGCAGTTTGTCAGCGCGCTCGAAGACGGGTTGAAAAACAATCATTCGGCCGAGCAGCTGGCCAGACTCGATCCGTCAGTCAAGCAATTGCGTACTATTTTTGATGCAGTGAAAGTCGCCAGGGCGGGCGACGTGATCAATATCGATTACCTGCCCGGAACCGGTACCCGCATTGTGATTAACGGCGCATTGAAAGGCACGATTGCCGGCGAGGATTTCAACCGCGCCTTGCTGCGCATCTGGCTGGGCGAAAACCCGGCCGACAGTGACCTGAAGACAGGCATGCTGGGCGGCTGACCGCCCCGACGAACGTTACATGTTCGGGTAGTTCGGCCCGCCGCCGCCCTCGGGCGTCACCCAGACGATGTTCTGCGTCGGATCCTTGATGTCGCAGGTCTTGCAGTGCACGCAGTTCTGCGCGTTGATCTGCAGCCGCGGGTTTCCGCCGTCGTCGTCGCGCACGATTTCATAAACCCCTGCCGGGCAGTAGCGCTGCTCCGGCGCGTCGTAGAGTTCGAGGTTGACGTTGACCGGTACTGACGCGTCCTTCAGCGTCAGGTGCACGGGCTGGTCTTCGTTGTGGTTGGTGTTGGAGATGAACACCGAAGACATCTTGTCGAACGTGATCACGCCGTCGGGCTTCGGATAATCGATCGGCGCGCACTCGGTCTTGCGTTTCAGCGTTTCGTGGTCGGCATGGTCGTGGTGCAGGGTCCACGGGGCCTTGCCGCGGAACAGCACCTGGTCGATGCCCACCATCAGCGTGCCGGTGTAGAGGCCCTTGCTCATCCACGGCTTGAAGTTGCGCGCCTTGTGCAGTTCTTCGTGGAGCCAGCTCGCGCGGAAGGCCTCGGGGTAGGCCGCGAGTTCGGGCGCCGGCGTGCCCGACTTCAGTGCGTCGAACGCCGCTTCCGCGGCGAGCATGCCCGACTTGATTGCGGCGTGGCTGCCCTTGATGCGCGAGGTGTTGAGGAAACCCGCGTCGTCACCGACGAGGCAACCGCCCGGAAATACCAGCTTGGGCAGTGCCTGCAGGCCGCCTGCGGAAATCGCGCGTGCGCCGTAGGCGATGCGCTTGCCGCCTTCGAGAAAAGGCCGGATCGCGGGATGCGTCTTGTAGCGCTGGAATTCGTCGTACGGGCTCAGGTACGGGTTGGTGTAACCGAGGCCGACGACAAAGCCGATTGCCACGAGGTTGTCTTCGAGGTGGTAGAAAAACGAACCGCCGTAGGTGTCGCTGGCGAGCGGCCAGCCCGCGGTATGGATCACCAGGCCGGGCTGGTGTTTCTCCGGCTTGATTTCCCACAGCTCTTTCAGGCCGATGCCGTAGACCTGCGGATCGACGCCGTCGCGTAATTTGAATTTTTCCTGCAGCTGCTTGCCGAGGTGGCCGCGGCAGCCTTCGGCGAAGAAGGTGTACTTCGCGTGCAGTTCCATGCCGGGCTGGTGCGCGTCGGTGGGCTGGCCATCCTTGCCGATGCCCATGTCACCGGTGGCCACACCGCGCACGCTGCCCGCGTCGTCGAACAGCA
The DNA here is from genome assembly GCA_041620115.1 of Burkholderiales bacterium. Classification (GTDB taxonomy): domain Bacteria; phylum Pseudomonadota; class Gammaproteobacteria; order Burkholderiales; family SG8-41. The sequence continues at coordinate 8,263 of JBFKCU010000058.1, forward strand.
CTTCGGCCGCGGCGAAGCCGGGGAAGATCTCGACGCCCAGCGCTTCCGCCTGCTGGCCGAGCCAGCGCGTGACGTTGGCGAGGCTGATGACGTAATTGCCGTGGTTCTGAAAGCAGGCGGGCAGCAGCGCGCCCGGTACCCTGATCGCGCCGGTTTCGGTGAGGAACAGGAAGCGGTCTTCGCTCACGGGTGCATTGAGCGGCGCGTCCTTTTCCTTCCAGTCGGGAATTAATTCATTCAGCGCGCGCGGATCCATGACCGCGCCGGAGAGGATGTGCGCGCCGACTTCCGAGCCTTTTTCGAGCACGCAGACGCTGACTTCGTGGTTGTGTTCCGCTGCCAGCTGCTTGAGGCGGATCGCTGCACCCAGTCCGGCAGGACCGGCGCCCACGATGACGACGTCGTACTCCATGGCTTCGCGTTCGGCCATTTTCTGCTCCATGCGGATGATTTGACGCCGATTATACGACGCACTGCCGGGGTTACGCCCGATTCCGGCCCGTCAGTGTTGCCGCGGGCAGGCGCGATGCCGGTCTGCGCATCACTCGGAGGCTTGCGGCAGAAAGGAGAGATCGACGTAATACTTCCTGGGGTTGTTTCTCTCGATGAACACCGTGATCTCCCGGTTCCCGATATGGCTCGTCGGATCGAACCAGAGTTGATCGCTTTGAAAGACATGCATCGCTCCCGTCGCCGGATTCTGCCACTGCGTGAATATCCTGTACGGGTGACGGCCGTTGACCACAAGCGATGTGTCCGTGATGACCCGCTGAAATTCGGTCTTGATCGACACGCCCCGACTGCGCAGATACCGGTCGCTGCGCGCCTTTAACGAGGAAGCCAAGATCATTCCGCCGCCGACCAGAAAAAATACGCCCCCGGTCACGCCGAACAGCAGCGGCATGAGCCAAAGGGAAAGAAAGTCGTTGATCCTGGCCTGATGCGGCTGTTCGGGCAGGTACACGACCTCAACCTTCTGGCCCTTGTGATACATGGGTGGATCGCTGCCCACGATGGAATGCAGCGTTATTTTTTCCCCGTTGGCAGCCACAAAATCAACCACGGGTTTGTACGAAACCGAAATTTCATACCCCGGGCCGTCGCGTCTGGCGGTCTTCGATTCACTGCGGTCGACTGCGACCACCGTGCCTTCGGCTTTCGCGGCGGACGCCAGGAAGACGGTGGTGCTGTGAACGAAATATATGGCAACAGCCAGTGCGCCCAGACCGGCCAGCAGTAGCACGTACTTGATGATCTTCAATGATCTCACGCTGCCTCCTGCTGGTGGGTCCAGAATCCCGGTCGGCCGGCGCCACGACGGCGCGGGGCGTCGCAGGCATTATCGCGCTTTATTGCGGATCGGGGCGTGCGGCACGCGGCCCGGGCGCGGTGGCTGCGCCATCAGTCCGCCGCCCCGGATTCCGGCTGGCGGCCGGGGGTTACGGGTGGTCGATCAGTGCGGCGGCGGCGACCCCGCTGCGCACCGCGGCCTCGATGGTCGCGGGATAGTTGCCCGCCACATAATCGCCCGCGAGCAAAAAGCCGGGCACCGCCGTTTGCATCGCCGGGCGCGACAGGCCGGGGCGGCAGCTGAAGGTCGCGCGCTTCTCGGCGATGACGCGATGCCATTGCAATGGCGGCAGCGGGCCGAAGTGCTGCGCGATATCGGCCACGACGCGCTGCGCGAGCGCGTCCTGCGCCGCGCCCACATGTTCCTCCGACGCGCTGATCACCGCGCCGATCAGGCCGCGCTGGCCGCAGATCGCCTCGCGGTCGAACAGCCACTGCGCGGGACTGCCGGCGAGCCCGATCATGGGCGAGGGCAGGCGCACGGCGCCGTCGAACTGCAGCCACACCGAATGGATGGGTTCGTAGTCGAGTGCGTCGATCTGCGCACGCAATGGCGCCAGAGCGGGAATGTCTGCGAGCAGCTCGCCCGCGCGGTGCGGCGCGACGGCGCAGATCACGCGCTCAAAACGTCGTGTCGCGCCGTGCACGTTGAGTGCAAAGCCCGAGCCCTCGGCGGTGATGCGTTCGACGGTCGCGCCGCATTCGACATTGCCGCCGCGCGCGCGCACGAAATCCGCGGCCGGTTTCGGCAACAGCTGCGTCAAATCCATGCGCGCGAGCAGCAGGTCGCTCGCCGCGCGTGCGCCGCCGAGGCTGTCGCGCAGCACGTTGAGGAACACCTGTGCCGAGGCGCGTGCTATCGGCGTGTTGAGTGCGGCCACGCACAGCGGAGACCATAAATATTCAATTAAATCAACAGGTTGTGATTGCTCCACGAGCAGGGCTGCGACACTGTGGTCATGATCGAGCTGCCAGCCGCGCGCCTTCATGGCGGTGATGAA
>JBFKCU010000059.1:0-10436 GCA_041620115.1 Burkholderiales bacterium
CACGTGCCGAAGCCGGACAAGGCAGTTCGCGACTGGCGCGTCATTTCGACGCGATTGATGTGAACGGCGACGGACAGCTGTCACGCGATGAACTGCAGCGTGCGCGTGATGCGCGCCACGGCGCAATGCAGCGGCCCCCGGTTTAGCCGGGGCGACAGGGCAGCGGCCGGGATGAAATCGGTGATGTTCCGGCGCATCCTTGCTGCGGTTCTGGCCTGTGCGACGGTGTTGCCGGCGGCGGCCGCCCAACTCGGGTTTGACGATGCGCGACACCTGCTGAACCGCACGGGATTTGCGGCCAATGCCCCGGAAATCCGGGAGTTTTCCCGGATGTCCCGCGACGCGGCGGTGGATCGATTGCTGGGCTGGACCGACAGCGCATCGACATTGCCGGCCCCGGAATGGACCCGTCTTGTCTATGTGCCGCCGCCGCGCCTGAAGGAACTTTCGGATGAAGCACGCAAGGCCTATCAACGCGAGTTGATCGGCCAGGCGCGCGACCTGAAAGCCTGGTGGATGGCGCAGATGCTGACAACGACGTCCCCGTTGAGCGAAAAAATGGTGCTGTTCTGGCACAACCACTTCGTTTCCAGTCTGCGCAAGGTGCGCATGCCGCTGTTGATGTACCGCCAGCACCTGACGCTGCGGCAGCATGCGCTGGGCAGTTTCCGTGACATGCTGCATGCGCTGGCGCGCGATCCGGCAATGTTGATCTATCTGGATGGTGCGGCGAACCGCAAAGGCAAGCCGAACGAAAATTTTGCGCGCGAAGTCATGGAGTTGTTCACGTTGGGTGAAGGGCACTACACCGAACGGGATGTCAAGGAGCTGGCGCGGGCGCTGACCGGCTGGAGTATCGATCGCGACACCGGTGAGTTCATGTTCCGCTCGTTTCTCCACGATACCGGGATCAAGACCGTGCTCGGCGTGACCGGCGCGCATGACGGTACGGCGGCGCTGGACATATTGCTGACGCGGCCGGAGACCGCTGAATTCATCGTAGCAAAGTTGTGGCGTGAGTTCGTTTCCCTGCAGCCTGACGCAAGCGAGGTGCGCCGTATTGCGGGCGTGTTTCGCGCCCGCCGGTACGACATCCGCGCAGCATTGCGCGAGTTGTTGGTATCCGATGCGTTCTACGACGTGCGAAACCGTGCCGGCCTGGTGAAGTCACCGGTGGATCTGGTGGTGGGCACGCTGCGGCAGTTTCGCATGACGGTTGCGGATCCCCTGCCGTTTGCGCTGGCTGCAGGCCGCCTCGGCCAGGACCTGTTCGCGCCGCCCAATGTCAGGGGCTGGCCCGGCGGTGAAGCCTGGATCAATTCGACGACGCTGCTGTCGCGCAAGCAGTTTCTGGACATGGTGTTTCGCGGCAATGAAGCGGGCATGCAGCGCGGGATGGCCGGCGCGCAGTTTGAAGGCGATTCATGGTTCGGACAGTTCGGCGGCGCTCCGGATGGCTGGCAACGCGTGGTGTTTGCCGGGCAGCCGGTATCACCAGTCACCGGGCAGGGCATGGACGCGCTGCGGGCCGCTGTCCAAGACCCGGCCTATCAACTCAAATAGTTCAGGAGGAGCGGGATGCATCGGCGCGGGTTTCTGAAAACGGCAGCAGCTGCGACAGTTGGCATCGCCATGGGGATGCGGCCGGCATGGGCGGATACGGCGCAATACGGCAATCTGTTGGTGCTGGTGGAATTGAAAGGCGGTAATGACGGCCTGAACACGGTGATTCCGTACATGGAGCCCGCGTACTATGCGTTGCGGCCGCGATTGGCCATACCCCGGGACCAGGCGCTGGCACTGGATGCGACTACAGCGTTGCATCCGTCGTTGCAGCCATTGCTGCCGCTGTGGCAGGCGCGTGAAATGGCGATTGTGCAGAGCGTCGGATACCCGGACGCCAACCTGTCGCATTTTCGCTCCATCGAGATCTGGGACACAGCGTCGCGCAGCAATGAGTACCTGACCGATGGCTGGTTGGCGCGGGTATTCAAAGCGGCGCCGGCGCCGCGGCATTATGTTGCCGACGGCATTGTGGTCGGCAGTGAGATGGGACCGTTTGCCGGCGGTACCCGCGCTGTCGCGATTGCCGGAACTGCGCAGTTTCTGCGCCAGGCGCGGCTGGCGCAGCCGGCTGATCTGCCTAGCACCGGGGCATTAGCGCATATCCTGAAAATCGAGCGCGAGGCGGCGCAAGCCGCGGCGGGATTATCGGGGGATCATCCGTTCCGCACGGTGTTTCCGGCGGGTGCGTTCGGCCGCGCCGTGCAAACCGCGGCGCAGGTCATTGCCGCAAAGGCGGGTGTCGCCGCGGTGAAAATCTCGATCGATGGATTCGATACCCATCGCGGACAGCTGCCGGTGCACGCGCGCTTGCTGCAGGAACTGGCGGATGGTTTGGTGGCATTGCGGTCGGCGCTGGTGGAGTTGCGACGCTGGGACAGCACGCTGGTCATGACCTACTCGGAATTCGGGCGGCGTGCCGCTGAAAATCAGAGCGGCGGTACCGATCATGGAACGGCCAACGCGCATTTCGCCCTGGGTGGACGGGTTCGCGGCGGTGTTTACGGGCCGCCGCCGGGCCTGAATCGACTCGATGGCAACGGCAATCTGCCCTATGCGGTTGATTTCCGTGACCTTTACGCCACGGTAATCGGTGGCTGGTGGGGGCTGCCGTCGGGGGCCGGATTGGGCGCCCAGTTTCGTCCGGTTGGATTCCTGCGCGCCTAGCCTGAATCCGATGCCGTCGAACTCAAATTAAGTAATTGATTATAAATGATAATTTAATTTTTTGCCCCCCGCACCCCTGCCAGTCTCGCTTTTCCCCCGAATCGAACGCTAGAATGGCATCCGCAATCCACCCGGCATCCCGCAACTGCCTGAATTTCTGCGGTGCGCCAAGTACTTACAACAATACCCAGGGGATCTAGCGCCATGCTGGCAACGCGCATCAGACAGAAGGACAGTGTCTTTTATTTTGCGAGCTATCCCGCCAAGGAAGTGCTCGAACGGGTGCGGTTTATCAGCCGTTTTTACGGCGAGGGCGAAGAAATCGCGCCGCAAAATCTGCCGCAGCATGACGAGATTGCCCAGTTTATTTCGCGCGTCGAACGCAATGACGAGGCGTTCCAGCGCCAGATGTCGAAATCCAAGGTGCGGCAGCTGCGCAATTTTTATGAGATGGCGGTCAGCCAGCCGCCGATTCCGGGCACGGTGCTGTTGTTTACTTCAGACGAACTGCGCTTCACGGCGCTGCCGGGCCAGGAGGCTGTCGGACATCTCGCCGAGCCGTCGTCCAAATACCTGATCATCGACGGCCAGCACCGGCTGGCCGCGCTGAAATTTTATCTGCACGAGCATCCGCTGGAAGCCTCGTCCATCAACGTGCCCTGCGTGATATTCGACGGACGCAGCGAGGACTTCGCGGCTGAAATGTTCGTCATCATCAATTCGACTCCGACGCGCATCAACAAGAGCCACCTCGTGGATCTCTACGAGCGGGTGTCGTGGGCCGATCCGGACAAGCGCTTCGCAGCGCGGATGGTCGAGGATCTGTATACCGAGGGTGACAGCCCGCTGCGTTACCGCATCAACCGCCTCGGCGGACGCAGCCAGAAGGACAAATGGATACTGCAGGCGGAGCTGTTCAACGAACTGCATCGCTGGATCAGCAGCGACTGGCGCAAGATCAGCCGCACCAGCAACCTCTACAAGGAGAGCGAGCACTACTACGAAATCATTCGTGACTTTCTCAAGGCGGCGCAGAAGGTGTGGGGCGATGCCTGGGGGAATGACAGCTACCAGATCACCAAGCCGGTGGTGTTGAAGGCGATGATCCGCGTATGTGCGGATCTGGCGCGCACCGACGCCGAGCCGGCGGACGGGCGCATCAAGCGCTGGGAAGAACGCCTCACGCCGTGGGCGGTGCAGCGTGCCCAGTTCAAGGGTGATGGTTTCTACGAACGTTTTCCGGCGAAAGGGCAGACCGAGCGGGTGACGCGTATCCACCGCGACCTGGCGCGGTCGGCGGGTGTGGAAATCAAATCCAAGGCGCGCGCCAAGGCCTGAACGCGCGGGCGGTCGCGCGTTATTTCGCCGCCTGTACCATAATCTCGACCAGCGTGTCCGGCGTGCCCAGGCGCGCTTCGACGCAGGCGCGGGCCGGCAGGTTCTGCTGGTCCGCCCATGCAGCCCAGGCCTCATCCATCTGCGGTTTGGCGCGCATGTCGGTGATCCAGATCACTGCGGACAGCAGCTTCGATTTGTCGGTGCCGGCGGTTTTCAGCAGGGCGTCAATCTTGCTCAGAATTTCTGCGGTTTGTTCGCGCATGCCCTTGCTGCGATCGTCGGCCGTCAGGCCGGCAAGATAAACCACATTGCCGTGGGTGACAGCGCGCGAGAGGCGCTTGTCGCTTTGAAAACGCTTGATGTCGCTCACGAGTGTATTTCTCCAAGGGGATGAACAATAGGCGCTGTTGCAGGCGGGCGAGTAACTTTAAGGCCGCCGTGGATTCTCATCATATCTGGCCGAGAAACATCAGGCGCCCGACAAAATAGATGCCGATACCGATAAAGGCGTAGAGCACCAGATCGGGAACGATGCTGTCGCGTTTGCTGCCGATTTTGGCGATATAAATCGCGCGGGCCACGTAGATAATCAGGACGGTTGTCAGGACGGTGATCACCGGCGCCTGATAATGCGCCTCCCATAGCTTGTCCACACCCTGAGCGAGCAATCCGCCATCGCGAAACATGTGGTAGGCCGTGCCGCCGATGCCCAGGAATACCAGTACGCCGGCTACTGTTGCGATAAGGATGGTGATCAGAGCGCTCATTTATTGGGTCTTGCTGAATTCCTGAGTTCAGCGGCAGGCGCCGCGAAGCCACGCAAGTATAGCGCACCCCGCAGCGGTTGAGCATGCCGGTCGTTGCCAATGATCTCCCGTTCGTGGACGATCCGCGAACGCGGTGGGCTACAATTCCGCAACACGCCTGAATTGACCATGAATATCCTCGCGCTCGAAACCTCCACCGAATACTGCAGCGTTGCCCTGTGGCGCGGCGGCGCGACATGCGAGCGCGGCGGCCCCGCCGGGCAGACTCACTCGGAAATCCTGCTCGACATGGTGGATGCGGCCCTGCGTGAGGGCGGGGTCCGGCTCAATGCGCTCGATGCCATCGCCTACGGGCAGGGCCCCGGCTCATTTACGGGCTTGCGTATCGCCTGCGCGGTGGCCCAGGGCCTGGCCTATTCCGTTGGCATTCCGCTGGTCGGGGTGGGCACGCTCCATGCCATGGCCGCCGCCTGCGGGGCCCCACGGGTGGTCTGCTGTCTGGACGCACGCATGCAGGAGGTCTATCACGCGGCCTATGTCCGGGAAGGCGATGTCTATGTTGAGGCCTCGGCGCCGCGCGTATGCGCGCCGGCGGCGGTGCCCGATCTGCGCGGTAGCGCCTGGACCGGCTGCGGCAGCGGGTTTGCCGTTTACGGCGATGTGCTCCGGCGGCGCTACGCCGGGGCTCTCGGCGGCGTCGACGCGGCGGTGCATCCGCATGCCCGCGACATTGCGCGGCTTGCGGTGCCGATGCTGGCCGCTGGCCGGGGTGTTGCGGCAGAAGACGCGGCGCCGCTGTATATCCGCGACAAGGTCGCGTTGAAGACGGCTGAGCGATGAGCGCGCAACTGCAGGCCCTCACGAAATTCCGGCGGATGGAATTCGCCGATCTGGATGCCGTGGAATTGATTGAGCGATCGGTTTACACGCATCCCTGGACGCGCGGCAATTTCGCCGATTCGATCGATGCCGGTTATCACTGTCACGTAATGGAATGTGAGGGCGCGCTGGCCGGGTATGCGGTGATGATGATCGCCGCAGGTGAAGCGCACCTGCTCAATCTCAGTATCGCTGCGCCGTTGCAGCGCCGCGGTCTGGGCAGCGAATTGCTGCGCTTCGGCATCAAGCTCGCGCGCGATGCCGGTGCACAGACGATTTACCTCGAGGTCCGCGCTTCAAACGCCGCCGCGAGGGCGCTTTATGCGCGTCACGGATTCAGCGGGATCGGCATGCGTCGCGATTATTATCCGGACGACACCGGGCGGGAGCATGCGGTGACCATGGAGAAGAAGCTGGCATGAGCGGGAAGTCCGGCACCGGCGGTGCGGAGCGGGCTCGTGCGCATGACGCGGCGGGCGGTGATGATGCGCGCCGTCGCGAGATGCTGCTCGAAATGGGCATCGGCCCCGTATGGAAACTGCGCCGGACGGCGCAGGCGCCCGTTGCCGGCTCGGCGGCACCCGAATTGCCCGAAGCAGCAGCGACAGTCCGCGCCCCGCCTGCCGCAATCGAGGTGGCCACCAGCCAGGAGCCGGCGCGTATCGCGAAGATGGACTGGGCGGAACTCGAGGCCAGCGTTTCTGTCTGCGAGGCCTGCGGGTTGTACGCGAAGCGCAACAAGACCGTGTTCGGCGTCGGCGACCGTGACGCGGACTGGCTGTTCGTCGGTGAGGCGCCCGGTGCCGAAGAGGACGCGCAGGGCGAGCCGTTCGTCGGCCAGGCCGGCGCACTGCTCGACAACATGCTTGCGGCCATCAGCCTGAAGCGCGGCGCCAATGTATATATCGCCAATATCGTCAAATGCCGTCCGCCGGGCAACCGGAATCCGCAAGCGGAAGAAGCACATGCCTGCGCCCCTTTTCTGCAGCGGCAGATCGAACTGATGCAACCCAAACTCATTGTCGCGCTGGGCAAGGTGGCCGCGGTCAATCTGCTCGGAAATGACGCCAGCATCGCCAGCCTGCGCGGACAGTTGCTTGACTGGCGCGGTATCCCATTAATCGTGACCTACCATCCGGCCTATCTGCTGCGCACGCTGCACGACAAGGCAAAGGCATGGGAGGATCTGTGTTTCGCGGTGGCGACCATGCAGCGCCTGCAAGGCGGGCAGGCTGCCGCCAACTGACGGCCGTCTTTGAGGGAATCCGGGAGCGCGACGATGAGATTTTTTAAGTTATTGATTTTAATGATATTTTTGTTATTCCTCGGCGGCTGCGGTTATAACACGCTGCAATCGACTGACGAGCAGATCAAGGCTGGCTGGGCGGAGGTCGTGAATCAGTACCAGCGGCGCGCCGATCTGATTCCGAATCTGGTTGAAACCGTGAAGGGGTTCGCGGAGCAAGAGCGTGATGTGCTGCTCGGCGTGACCAATGCACGCGCCAAAGTGGGTGCGATCCAGGCCACGCCCGAACTGGTCAATGATCCGCAGGCGTTCGCACGTTTCTCGCAGGCACAGGGCGAATTGTCTTCGGCATTGGCGCGCCTGCTGGTGGTCGTCGAGAGATATCCGCAACTCAAGTCGGATGCCAATTTCCGCGACCTGCAGGCCCAGCTTGAAGGCACTGAAAACCGGATTGCCGTGGCGCGCAACCGCTACATCCAGGCGGTGCGCGAGTACAACGTCGTGGTGCGTTCGTTTCCGAGCAACCTGACCGCGATGCTGTTCGGATACAAGGAAAAACCGCAGTTCACCGTCGAGAACGAGAAAGAAATCAGCAAGCCGCCGAAAGTCGATTTCGGCACGCCGGCACCGGCGGCGAAGTAAGCCATGTTGCGCGCGGTGCTGAGCGCAGCACTGGCCGGCCTGCTGGCGTGCACTGCGGCTGCGCAGGTCGCGGTGCCGCAGCTCAAGGCGCGGGTCACCGATCTGACGGGGACGCTGCCGGCGCAGTCGGTCACGCAGTTCGAGCAGCGCCTCGCCGCGTTCGAACGTGAAAAAGGTACGCAGGTCGCGGTGTTGCTGGTGCCGACGGCGAGGCCCGATTCGATCGAGCAGTACGCCGTGCGCGTGTTCGAGCAATGGCGGCTCGGCCGCAAGGGTGTGGATGACGGCGTGCTGCTGGTCATCGCGAAAAACGATCGCGAGCTGCGCATTGAAGTGGGTTACGGGCTCGAGGGCGTGCTGACTGATGCCACATCAAGTCGCATCATCAATGAAGACATCGTGCCGCATTTCAAGCGCGGCGATTTCGCTGCCGGCATCGATGCGGGCGTCGCGCGGATCCTGCGGGTTGCCGGCGGCGAGTCATTGCCTGCACCGGCGGCAAAGCGCAGTGGCGGCGCGTCGGGCCTGCCGTTCTCGCCGGAATGGCTGATTGCGATCTTCGTGTTTCTGCAGGTGTTCAACCGCATGCTGCGCGCAGTTCTGGGCAAGGTGCTGGCGGCAGGCACACTGGCGACACTGACGGCCGGGCTGGTGTGGGTGATTTTTCACACTGTGCTGGGGGCCGTGATCGGCGGTGTGGTCGTATTTGTCGCCAGTCTTTTTGAGGGCACGGGCGGTGGTGTCCGCGGGGGGCGCGGCGGCTGGTCGTCCGGCGGCGGATCGTGGTCATCGGGTTCCGGTGGCGGGGGTTTCAGCGGCGGGGGCGGCAGTTCGGGTGGTGGCGGTGCGTCGGGGCGGTGGTGACATGAACCTGAAGCGCGTACTCAGACATCTGTTGCTGCCGCCGTGGCTGATGCGGCGGACATTTACGGCCGGGTTGCTGCAGCGCATCGAAGATGCGATCGCCGCCGGCGAGCGCGGCCATCGGGGCGAACTGTGCGTCGTCATTGAAGCCGGCCTTGACCTGATGCCTTTGTTGCGCGGGCAAACGCCTCGTGAGCGCGCGCGTGAGGTGTTTGCGCAGCAGGGCATCTGGGACACCGCCGAAAACAATGGTGTCCTGCTCTACGTGAACTGGGCGGATCATGACATCGAAATCGTCGCCGACCGCGGGACCAGTGCGCTGGTCGGGTCGCAGGAATGGGAAAATATCTGCCGCTCGATGGAACAGGCTTTTCGCGATCAACGATTCGAAGCGGGCATACTGGAGGGCATTAGCCAGATCACGCAATTGCTGGACCGTCATTTTCCTGCGACGGGGAGCAACCCGGATGAATTAAGCAATCGTCCGCTGTTGTTTTGAGTTTATGTGGATATGGAGAAGTTCATTGCGTCGTCAGGTGCGATGCCTGGCGCCTCGTCACAATATGGTCGGGTGAGCGCTAAATTTTTTTGGCAGTAGCTGGACAACGTCATATTGCGGTAAATTCGCAGCGTCGCCACCGAAGACATGCAGGAACAATGCATCGCGGTGGCTGCACGACGGGAGGAGTCCATGCTGTGTTTTTCCTGGAGCAGTGGTGTGCCGCATTGTCGCGGCAGCGGGAGGCTGCGTGATTGAGGCCATAGGCGCGGGTCTGGCGGCGCTGCTGACGCCGCAGGCGATCCTGTTCATGACCATAGGCGTGGTTTACGGCCTGGTCATCGGCATTCTCCCCGGTCTCGGTGGCGTCGTGGCCATGGCGCTGCTGCTGCCTTTCACCTACGGCTTTGAAACGGCGGCGACGCTGGCACTGCTGCTGGGCGCACATATCGGCACCATCTGGGGCGATTCGGTGACCAGCATTCTCTTCAGCGTGCCGGGCTCGGCCAAGGGCCTGGCGCTGTGTTTTGACGGTTATCCGATGACGAAGAAGGGCCAGGCGAAACGCGCGCTGGCTGCTTCCGCCACCGGCGCGCTGCTCGGCGGCATTATCGGTGCCATTTTCCTCGCCCTGTGCATCCCTCTGATCCGGCCGGTGATTCTCGCGCTGGGACCCAGCGAATACCTGATGATGGCCTTGTGGGGCCTGACCGTGATTGCCACCTTCAGTGACGGTTCGCTGATGAAGGGCCTGACGGCCAGCGTACTCGGTGTGCTGGTGGCCTTCATCGGCATGGACGTGGTGACGGCGACGCCGCGGTTTACCTTCGGCAGCGATTTCCTCATCGACGGCATCTCGTTCCCGGTGGCGATGATCGGTCTTTTTGCCGTGTCGGAGATGATGAAGCTCGCGATCAAGGGCACGCCCATCGTCGACCGCTCGCTGGTAAAAGAGGACAGCACGGTGTGGCAGGGCGTGAAGGACGGCTTTACCCACTGGTGGCTGGTGGTGCGTTCCAGCCTGCTCGGGTTGTGGATCGGCGTGCTGCCCGGCGTGGGTGCCAGCGTCGCCGGCCTCGCCGCGTACGCGCAGGCGGTGCAGACGTCGAAAACACCGGAGCGTTTCGGCAAGGGCGCGGTCGAGGGCGTGATCGCGCCCGATGCCACCATGGGCGCCAACGAAGGCGGCGGGCTGATGCCGACGCTGGCTTTCGGCATCCCCGGGGGCGAGAGCATGGCCATCCTGCTGGTGGCTTTTATCGGTCTCGGCATCGTGCCGGGACCGCACATGCTGACCAAGAACCTCGACCTGGTGTTCAGCATGGTGTGGATCATCATCATCGCCAATATCCTGGTGACATTGATCGGCCTCGGCATCACGCCGTGGCTGGCGCGGCTGCCGTCGCTGCAAGCCAACCTGATGGTGCCCATCGTGCTGGCCGTGTGTTTCGTCGGCGCCTATGCGACGCGC
>JBFKCU010000060.1:0-10249 GCA_041620115.1 Burkholderiales bacterium
ATACAAGATCATCCGCCGCAATGGGTCTGTCGTCGGATTTGCCCCCGGGAAAATCGCCATCGCAATGACCAAGGCGTTTATTGCCGTCAACGGCGGCCAGGGCGCAGCTTCGGCGCGCGTGCGCGAGCAGGTAGCCGCATTGACCGAGAGCGTGGTCGGCGCGCTGATGCGCCGGCAACCGTCCGGCGGTACGTTCCACATCGAAGACATCCAGGATCAGGTGGAGCTCGCGCTGATGCGCATGGGCGAGCATCATGTGGCGCGTGCTTACGTGCTGTATCGCGAGGAGCGCTCAAAGGAGCGTGCGCGCCAGCGCGAGGCGCAACCCGCCGGAGCCGCGCAGCACCGGGAATCCGTGGTCAATGTCGTGGAAGGCGGCGTGAGCCGGCCCCTGGATCTGCCGCGCATCACGGCACTGGTGGAAAGCGCCTGCACCGGTCTGGGCCGGGATGTCAGCGCCCAACCCATCCTGGAGGCAATGTATCGCGACCTTTATGAGGGCGTGCCCATTGAAGAGGTGCGCAAGTCGCTGGTGCTCGCGGCGCGCGGCCTGATCGAGCAGGACCCGGGTTACAGCTATGTCACTGCGCGCCTGTTGCTGCACACGCTGCGCCTCGAGACGCTGGGCGAGGAGGTGACTCAGGCGGACATGGCAACGCGTTATGCGGCATACCTGCCGGAATTCATCAAGAAGGGGATTGCTGCGGAACTGCTCGATGAACGCCTCGGCGATTATGATCTGAAGGCCCTCGGCGCCGCGCTGGATGCACAACGCGACCTCAAGTTTACCTATCTCGGACTGCAGATCCTCTACGACCGCTATTTTCTGCATATCGGTGGACAGCGCATCGAACTGCCGCAGGTGTTCTTCATGCGCGTCGCGATGGGGCTGGCGCTTAATGAGCCCGAAGGGAGCCGCGAGGCGCGTGCGATCGAGTTCTACAACGTGCTGTCGAGCTTCGATTTCATGAGCTCGACGCCGACGCTGTTTAACTCCGCCACGCGCCGTTCGCAACTGGCCAGCTGCTACCTGACCACGGTGGCAGACGATCTGGACGGCATCTACGAGGCGATCAAGGAAAACGCGATGCTGCAGAAGTACGCCGGCGGCATCGGCAACGACTGGACCCCCGTGCGTGCGCTGGGTGCGCACATCAAGGGTACCAACGGCAAGTCCCAGGGCGTGGTGCCGTTCCTGAAGGTCGTCAATGACACTGCCGTGGCCGTCAACCAGGGTGGCAAGCGTAAGGGCGCGGTGTGTTCGTACCTCGAAACCTGGCATCTCGACATGGAGGAATTCCTCGAGCTGCGCAAGAACACCGGTGACGATCGTCGCCGCACTCATGACATGAACACCGCGAACTGGATTCCGGATCTGTTCATGAAGCGCGTGATGGAAAACGGAGAATGGACTTTGTTCTCGCCGTCAGACGTGCCCGATCTGCACGAGAAGTTCGGCAAGGCGTTTGAGAAGGCCTATGTCGAATACGAGGCGAAATGTGCGCGCGGTGAAATGAAGCTCTACAAGAAAATCCCGGCGAATCAGCTGTGGCGCAAGATGCTGACCATGCTGTTCGAGACGGGGCATCCGTGGGTCACCTTCAAGGATCCGTGCAACCTGCGCTCGCCGCAGCAGCACGTGGGTGTGGTGCACAGTTCCAATTTGTGCACGGAGATCACGCTCAATACCGGGTCGGACGAGATTGCGGTGTGCAATCTGGGTTCGGTGAATATGCCCGCGCATCTTGATCTGTCCACCGGCCTTCTCGACATGGAGAAGCTCAAGCGTACGGTCGGGACGGCGATGCGCATGCTCGATAACGTGATCGACCTGAATTTCTATTCCGTCAACAAAGCGCGCAATTCAAACTTCAAGCACCGGCCGGTGGGGCTGGGCATCATGGGTTTCCAGGACTGCCTGCACATGCTGCGGATTCCCTATGGATCACCCGCGGCGGTGGAATTTTCAGATCGTTCGATGGAGCAGATAGCCTACACGGCGTTTTCGGCATCCGCGGACCTGGCCGAGGAGCGCGGAGCCTATTCGACGTTCAAGGGTTCACTGTGGGATCGCGGCGTCCTGCCGCTGGACTCCGTCAGGCTGCTTGCGGAAGAACGCGGCGGCTATGTGGAGTGCGACATGTCGGCGACGCTGGACTGGGAGAGCCTGCGCAGCCGCATTCAGCGTGTCGGCATACGCAACTCCAACTGCCTGGCAATCGCGCCTACCGCGACCATTGCCAATATCACGGGCTTGTCCCAATGCATCGAGCCGACGTATCAGAACCTCTATGTGAAATCGAACCTGTCGGGCGAGTTCACCGTCGTCAACGAGTTCCTCGTCCGGGACCTTAAGAAACTGAACCTCTGGGACGAGGTGATGATTGCCGACCTCAAGTATTTCGACGGTTCACTGGCGAAAATCGACCGGGTCCCGCCGGACGTGCGCAGTCTCTATGCGACGGCCTTTGAAATGGACGCCAGCTGGCTGGTCGAGTGCGCGGCGCGCCGGCAGAAGTGGGTGGACCAGTCGCAGTCGCTGAACATCTACATGGCGGGCGCGTCGGGCAAGAAACTGGATGACACCTACAAGCTCGCCTGGATACGCGGGCTGAAAACCACGTATTACCTGCGCACGCTCGGGGCGACATCGACCGAAAAATCGACGTCGAAGGCGGGGCAGTTGAATGCTGTGCCGTCGGATGGCGGCGTCGGTGGCGAGAGCGAGCAGGCGAAAGTGTGCTCGATACTCGATCCCGAATGCGAGGCATGCCAGTAGACGGAACAAGAAGAAGGCGCGAATCAGGGAAGAAGTGAAATTTTGGACAGCAGTTGTTGGAAAAGTGTTTGCTTTGCCGGTACTGCCGCGGTTTCACCGATAACAACGATCAAGAGCCGCGGCCCGCACCGGAAGGTGTCCACCCACAACGCTAATAAAGGAGACTGAATATGCTGCAATTTGAAGAGTCGGGGACTGCCGTCGGGGCGGGGACCGGACGACAATCCGCGATGTTGGACCGGACTCCGTCGCAGAGTCCCGCTGCCGAGGAACTCCGGCGCGTCAATGTTGCCGACAAGCGCATCATCAACGGCCGCACAGACGTCAATCAACTGGTTCCGTTCAAATACAAATGGGCATGGGATAAATATCTGTCCGCGTGCGCCAATCACTGGATGCCGCAGGAAATCCAGATGAGTCGCGATATCGAGCTGTGGAAAAATCCCAACGGACTGACTGAAGACGAGCGTCGCATCGTCAAGCGCAATCTGGGTTTTTTCGTCACGGCGGACTCACTGGCGGCGAACAACATTGTGCTCGGAACCTACCGGCACATTACTGCGCCGGAATGCCGTCAGTATCTGTTGCGCCAGGCTTTCGAAGAGGCCATACACACTCACGCGTATCAGTACATCGTCGAGAGCCTGGGGTTGCATGAAGGCGAGATATTCAATGCCTACCATGAAGTTTCGTCGATTCGTGACAAGGACGAATTCCTGATCCCGTTTATCGACGTGCTGACGAATCCGATGTTCAAAACGGGCACGCCGGAGAACGATCAGAAGCTGCTGAAAAGCCTGATCGTGTTTGCGTGTCTGATGGAAGGGCTGTTTTTCTACGTCGGCTTCGCGCAGATACTTGCGCTGGGCCGGCAGAACAAGATGACGGGCGCCGCCGAGCAGTACCAGTACATCCTGCGCGACGAATCCATGCACTGCAATTTCGGCATTGACCTGATCAACCAGATCAAGCTCGAGAATCCGCATCTTTGGACCGCTGAGTTCCGTGAGGAACTGCGCGAATTGTTTCACAAGGGCGTGGCTCTTGAATACAAATACGCCGAAGACACCATGCCGCGCGGCGTACTCGGACTCAATGCGGCGATGTTCAAGGAATACCTACGGTTCATCGCCAACCGCCGGGCCCAGCAGATCGGCCTGGAGGTGCTGTTCGAGGGCGCCACCAATCCGTTTCCCTGGATGGCGGAAATGATCGATCTGAAAAAGGAACGGAATTTCTTCGAAACCCGTGTCATTGAATACCAGACCGGGGGCGCGCTGTCATGGGACTGAAGCGCCCTGCAGGTCCGGCCTATGGAGGCGGTCACCAACCATGTCACTGAGAACGCGGGTCCCGCCGGAAGGCGGAACCTTCTGCTGATGCAGCAAGACAGCCGGCGGCGCATCGTCATGTGGCTAACACCGCAGGGCGGCACCGCCGGTTTTTTTCCGGGTTCCAACGACCGTCACCATGGAGGGATCAACCCTTGGCACTCAATCTGAAGTTCCGGCGTTACCGCAGCCGCAGAACCCATTTGCATACGGTGACCGAACTGCGGGCGGAAGATAACTGTACGCTCTGGTTGCGCTTTGATGACGGCCTGGAAGGGCATGTCTACCTGGGGGATCTGGTCGAAGATATGGCCATGGAGGTGTTGTCCGATGCGTCGCTGTTCCGTCGCGTCGCTTTCGATCCGGTATCGAATGTATTGACCTGGAGCGGCGGCATACGGGTTGATCCGGACATGCTGTACCGGAACCTGATGACCCAGGCCGGCGCTGCTTTGCATTAGGGTTGAATGAAGTACGCAGGGAAAGGCGCGTGCCGGCAGGCACGCTTGACGCGCAAGTTTCCCGCTGGGGATGGCGCACGATAGGTCGACATTGAAGGAGGTTCGCATGGCGAAGGCGAAGAAGAAGGCGTCGAAAAAGGCGACGAAGAAAAAGTCGGTCAAGAAAGCAGCGAAGAAAGCGGTCACGAAAAAGAAGGCCGTGAAGAAGAAGGCGGTGCGGAAGGCGGCGGGCAAGAAGAGCGTCAGCCGGAAGACGGGCAAAAAAACGCCGGCCCGAAAGCCGGCGAAGAAAAAAGCAGTCAAGAAAAAGCCTGCCGCCAAAAAGCGGGCGGCTGCCATAAAGCCGGTAACCCAGACGATGTCGGGACCGGCTCCGGTAGCGCCCCGTCCGATTGCGATTCCAGGTGCCTGGCCGTTTCCGATGGGAAACAAGCCCTGACATCTGCACCATGCGGCGGAATCGGTCTCGGGAGTAGTCCGATGCCCGTCGCGGAAGGTGGTTTGCAACCGCGGACAGCAGGGCTGTAAAGATACCCAATCCATCCGGACGGGGCAAGGCATGCGATGCCTTGGGCCGGCAGAGGATTGCTATAATTATATTAATAATCAATCAGTTACGTAGCCAAAAAAAATTAAACCCCTGATACGGGCAGGGGATTCCCGCTGCCCTCTCTGCGGCCGCCCGACGGCTGTTTGACGCATGAATTGCGCACGATGGCGCCGCTGAAACGCCGATCGGCGCCCCATGCCGCGTTTCGCGCATTACACTGCATGTGTCTGGAGGAGGTGACGAGAACATGATGCGGTATCTGAAACTCTGCCTGTGCGGCGGAATGCTGCTCGCCGTATTTTCCGTAGCCGCGGCCACCGGAGCGCCGGCGGCCCAAGTGCATTCGGGCAAGGGTAACTTCGCCGACATCAAGGAACGTGTGGTCATGGCGCTGGAAAACCGGGGACTGGTGCTGAATTACACCGCGCGTGTCGGCGACATGCTCGAGCGCACCGGACGGGACCTCGGGCGCACGCAGCGAATATACGGACAGGCTGAGGTGATTGAATTCTGCAGCGCGGCATTGTCGCGTGCCACCATGGAGGCAGATCCGCACAACATCGTTTTCTGTCCCTATGCGATCGCGGTCTATACGTTGCCGCAGGCGCCGGGCACAGTTTATCTGTCATACCGCCCGCCGCGTCACGCGGGGTCGGATCGATCAGTTCAGTCGTTGCGGGCAGTCGAAAAGCTGCTGGCCGATGTTGTTGCTGAAGCATTGCAGTAGTGCAAGGATCATCAACGAAAAATTTCTCAGGGAGGAACATCATGGCGGTATTAAAAAGACTGGCAGGCGCAGCATTGGTCGCCGTGCTTGCAACGGGCGCAGCGGGAGCGTACGCACAGGCCGATGAATGCAAGCACCGTGGACAGCTTGATAACCTGTATTGTGATGAGAACAAGGATCTGGTGGCGGATACGCCCAAGGATCCGAAACGACTGAAGAATCCGAGCACGCTGGTGTTTACGTACACGCCGGTGGAAGATCCGGCCGTGTACGAAAACGCATTCAAGCCTTTCCTCGATCACCTGGGCAAGTGCACCGGCAAGCGCATCGTCTACTACGCGGTGAATTCCAATGCCGCGGAAATCGAGGCCATGCGCGCGGGGCGCCTGCATGTCGGCGGTTTCTCCACCGGTCCGACCGGTTTTGCGGTCAACCTCGCCGGGGCAGTGCCGTTCGCCGTGAAGGGTTACGAAAAGGATTTCCAGGGCTATAACCTGCTGATGATCGTAAAGAAATCCAGCCCGTTCCAGAAGCTGACCGACCTCAAAGACAAGAAGGTTGCCCATACGTCCCCGTCGTCGAACTCGGGCAATCTGGCACCACAGGTGCTCTTCCCGCCGGAAGGACTGGTGCCGGACAAGGATTACAAGGTGCTGTTCTCGGGCGGGCACGGCCAGTCGGTCAAAGGCGTGGAGTCCGGTGACTATGACGCGGCCCCCGTGGCATCCGACGTGTTCTACCGTATGGCCGGTCGCGGCGAAGTCAAGGCTGATGACTTCCGCATCATCTACAAGAGCCCGGTTTTTCCGACCTCGTCATTTGCCTATGCCCACGACCTGCACCCGGACCTGGTGAAAACGCTGACCAAGTGTTTCTACGACTATCGTTTTCCCGAGGAGATGAAGAAAACCTTTGGTGGCGCTGACCGGTTCTTCCCGATCACCTATCAGAAGGACTGGGAAGTGGTGCGCAAGATCGCCGAGGGTACCGGCACGCCGTTCAACCGCGCTGCGTACGAAAAGGAAGCGGCGCGTGAGGAAGCGGCGCGCAAGAAGGCAGCGGAAGCCAAGAAGAAGTAATGGCCGGGACACCACCGGCAGCACGCACGCCCGCAACCATCGAAGTTCGCGGGCTGACCAAGGAATACCGTCGCGGCATCCCGGTGCTGCGCGGTATTTCCATCGCGTTTCCGGATCGCGGCATTACCGCGGTGATCGGTCCGTCCGGTACCGGCAAATCAACGCTGATTCGATGCATCAACCGGCTGGTCGAGCCGACCAGCGGCGAGATCCTGTTTCATGGCGCGGACCTGACCAAGCTGTCGCGCAAGGCATTGCGCGAACAGCGCCGCCGCATCGGCATGGTGTTCCAGGAATACAACCTGGTTGAGCGGCTGACGGTCATGGAAAACGTGCTGTCGGGAAGGCTGGGGTATCTGTCACCCTGGAAGGCGTTTCTGCGCCGCTATCCACCGGAAGACATTGCCATGGCCTGGGAGCTGCTGGACACCGTGGGGCTGACGCCGTTTGCCAACCAGCGCGCCGACGCGCTCTCGGGCGGCCAGCGTCAGCGCGTGGGCATTGCGCGCGCGGTCATGCAGCAGCCCGACATCCTGCTGGCGGATGAGCCGACGTCTTCACTGGATCCCAAGACCTCCGTGGAGATCATGGAGTTGCTCGAAAGCATCACCGACACCCGCCACATTCCGGTCATCGTCAACATTCACAATGTGCCTTTGGCAAAACGCTTCGCCAGTCACGTGATCGGCATGGCTGGCGGCGCGATTGTTTACGAGGGAGCGCCCGGCGGCCTCAGCGACGAACATCTCAACCAGATCTACGGCGGCGAGAACTGGCAGGAATGACGACCCCGCAACCAGCTCTGCCCGCGCGACCGCCGGCGTTCCTGCCGAACTGGCCGGCGCGGCTGGCCTGGCTCGCCCTGATCGCGTATTCGCTGTACGCGGCGTCGATACTCGACGTGACCTGGGAACGGTTCCTGACCGGCATCGACAACGGCATCCGTTTCATCGGGCGCATGCTGCCGCCCGACACCAGCGCGTCCAAGCTGCAGCTGCTGGCCAAAGGGTTGTACGAATCGATCGAAATGGCGATCATTGCCTCGGCGCTGGGCATCATGCTGTCGCTGCCGATCGGCCTGCTCGCGGCGCGCAACCTGATGCCGCCGTGGGTGACCTGGCCGATGCGGCTGGGCATTGCGCTGTGCCGTTCGTTCCACCAGGTCATCATCGCCATCATTTTCGTCAAGGCCGTGGGCTTTGGTGCGCTGGCCGGCATACTCGCGCTGACCGTGGCTTCGATCGGCTTCATCGGCAAGCTGTTTGCCGAAGCGATCGAGGAAATTTCGCTGAAGCAGGTCGAGGCGATCCGCGCCACGGGTGCGCCCTTCATGAGCGTCATTGCCTATGGCGTGCTGCCGCAGGTCTTGACCCGCTTCGTCGGCTTTGCGACCTATCAGGTCGATTCCAATCTGCGTAATTCGACCATGGTCGGCATTGTCGGGGCCGGCGGCATCGGCGGCACGATGTTTGCGGCATTCCAGCGCTTCGACTTCGATTTCCTGCTGACGATCCTGCTGGCGATCATCGCCGTCATCATGGTCAGCGAAATGTTGCAGAACCAGATCAAGAAGCTCTACCAGTGACGACGGCCGGCACAGGGACGGTGCGGGAGTGGCAGCGTTACACGCGGCGCGAACGGCTGGCGCGGTTTGCGCTTTATTTCGGCATCGTTCTGGCCTGCGTGGTTTCACTGCGCACCGTACAGATCATCCCCGAGTTTCTCTATGACGCGCCCGAACAGGTTGCCGACCTGCTGCGGCGCATGTGGCCGATCGAATGGCGCTATTACCCCAAGGGGGTGCATGACGCGCTGATCGAAACGCTGCACATCGCGACTCTGGGTACGGTACTGGCGATCATCATGGCTTTGCCGCTGGGCATGCTGGCGGCAAACAATGTGACACCCAACGCCGGCCTCAACTATTTTGCCAAGCTCCTGCTGGTGTCGTCGCGTTCGGTCAATTCGCTGGTGTGGGCATTGCTGTTCGTCGCGATTTTCGGTCCGGGCGCGCTGGCCGGTACCATGGCGATCGCGTTCCGTTCCATCGGTTTCGTGGGCAAACTGTTCAGTGAAGCGCTGGAAGAGGCGCGGCCGGGTCCGATCGAGGCGCTGCGCAGTTGCGGCGCGCCCTGGCCCAGCGTGTTCGTCAAGGGTTATTGGCCGCAGGTCGAGCCGGCGTTCTGGGGCATCGCGCTGTTTCGCTGGGACATCAGCGTGCGCGAATCGGCCGTGCTGGGACTGGTGGGCGCGGGCGGCATCGGCATGGCCATTGATTCGGCGATGAATCTGTTCCAGTGGGACCGTGTGGCACTGATGCTGGTAGTGATTTTTGCCGTCGTGCTGATCGCCGAGGTCATTGTCACGGCGATCCGCAAGCGCATCATCTGACGCTGCGTTGCCAGATTTCTTTGCAGGCGGCGATGGTCGCGTCGACATCCGCGTTCGATATGTGGCGGTGAGTCACGAAGCGTAGCGATACCGGATCCCCCGGGCTGACTGCGATGCCACGGCTCTTGAATTCCTCAGACCATTGCACCGCGGAGCGACCGCTGGCCCGTAAATTGACGCGCACGATGTTGGTTTCGATGTCTTCCGAATTGACCAGTGACGCTTCAACACCATGCAGTCCGACCGCCAGTCGCCTGGCTGTCGCGTGATCCTCGGCGAGTCGGTCGATCATGGTTTCCAGCGCGACAATGCCTGCAGCGGCGATCGAACCGGCCTGGCGCATCGCACCGCCGACCATGCGGCGGAACGGGCGGGCGCGTTCAATGAACGAATCCGGCCCGCACAGCACCGATCCCACCGGCGCCGACAGCCCCTTGGACACGCAGAAGCACACGGTATCGGTGTGCTGCGCAATCGTGGCGGCGGGCACGCCGAGTGCTACCGCAGCATTGAAGAAGCGGGCGCCATCAGTGTGCACCGGTATACCGTGTTTGCGCGCCAGGCCATGTACCATTTTCATGTGGTCCAGCGGCAGTACCGTACCCCCGGCGCCGTTATGCGTGGTTTCCATGCAGATCAGCGCGGTGCCGAAATTGTTGCGCGTCATCGGCCGTATCGCATCGCGCAGCGCGGTGTCGTCCATGGCGCCGCGTTGACCCGGCAGGCCTTTGTAATAAACCCCGGCGACTGCGGCGAGCCCGCCCAGCTCGTTATTGAGGATGTGTGCGCCGCGCTCCAGCAGCACTTCGCCGGCGCGCGAGGTGTGCGCCAGCACGGCCACCAGGTTGGTCATCGTACCGCTGGGCATATACAGGCCCGCATCCTTGCCGGTCAGTTTTGCCGCCAGTGCTTCGAGTTTCATGACCGTGGG
>JBFKCU010000061.1:0-10246 GCA_041620115.1 Burkholderiales bacterium
CGCC
The DNA here is from genome assembly GCA_041620115.1 of Burkholderiales bacterium. Classification (GTDB taxonomy): domain Bacteria; phylum Pseudomonadota; class Gammaproteobacteria; order Burkholderiales; family SG8-41. Next base: position 5 of record JBFKCU010000061.1, read on the forward strand.
ATAGGCAAAACCCACGGCCTCGAAACGTATTTCGCCACGCACGCGGCCCAGTTCGATTTTCCCCGCATCCGTTTCGCCGGCTTCGTCGATCAGTGCAAAAATACTTTCAGCGGCGGCCAGCCCGCGCTGCAGCGGTTCGTTGACGCTGGTCACGCGCTTCAGCGGCGCGGTCAACATGAGCATCGCGGTAATGAACGAGACAAACCCGCCTACCGTAATCTGGTCAGCACTCGATTGCCGGGCGGCAAGGAAAACGATGGTCGCCAGCGCAATCGCGGCTACCAGCTGCACGACGGGCACGCTCGCAGAAGCGGCCGCAACCTGCTTCATCAGTTGCCGGCGCACGCTGTTGGCCTGCTCATCGAAGCGCTGCTGCTCATAGGCCTGGCCGCCGAACAGTTTGACCACGCGATGGCCTTCGATGGTCTCCTGTATCACCTGGGTCATATCACCCATCTGTGACTGCACCATGCGGCTGCTGGTGCGCACGCGCACACTGATCATCCGCACCACCAGCACGATGACCGGGGCCATGACCAGTGCGAGCAGTGTCAGCTTCCAGTTCAGCCAAAGCATCCAGGCCAGCAATCCGACGATGACCAGTGTTTCCTTGAACAACACGGTCAGCACGGTCGTCGCCGCCGTGGTCACCTGCATCACGTCGAAAGTCAGCTTTGAAATCAGATTGCCCGAGGCCTGGTCGTCGTAGTAACGGGCGGGCAGCGTCAGCAGCTTGCGGAACATAATGCCGCGCAAGTCCATCACCAGGCGGTTGCCGACCCACGACAGCGCGAACTGCGCCACGTATTCGGCGAACCCGCGGACCACGAACAGTCCGATGATGAACACCGGCGTCCAGCGGATGATGTTCTCGTCCTTGTCGACAAAGACGCCGTCGAGCAGCGGCTTGAGCAGCGCGGGCAATGCCGGCTCGGTCGCGGCGACGATAATAATGCCGAGCACGCCGAGGGCGAACGTGCGCCAGTACGGCCGCACATGGCGCAGCAAACGCGAATACAACGCTGTTCCGGACATGGTTTGCACAGGCCGAACGATAGCAAACTTTTGATAATTAAGGGAAAGCCGCGCGATGCGCGGCCCCGATTCATGACTCGAAAGCCGGGCTAACGAAAGGTGTATCGCGCCGTCACGAATGCCGATCGCTCCGGCGCCGGCAATGCGGCATAGGTCGGAAACCCGGTGAACACACCGTACGAGTAGTAACGCTTGTTGAACAGGTTCTTGATGCCGGCGGTGTAACGCCATCCCGCGACTTCATGCGCCAGTTTCAGGTCCACCACTGCATATGCGGGGATCTTCTGGTTGAATGTGTTCAGTTCATCCCCGTCGTAACGCTGTTCCCCGGCATACCGGAGGACCGCGTCAACACGCGTCCGCGGCGCGAACTGCCAGCCGGCGCCGACACTGGCTGCATGGCGCGGCACCAGCGGCACGTCATTGCCGGCAATCGGGGTTCCACCAAAACGTCCGGCGCGGAACTCGGCCTCGGCATAGGTATAAGCCGCGGTCAGGTCGACTGCGGGACCAGGCTTCCACCGCGCTCCAACTTCAATGCCACGCCGGCGTGTCGGCGGCAAATTACGATTGGTAAAAGTCACGGGGTCAAAGAAGATTTCATTTTGCAGTTCGATTTCGTACAGGGCAATGCGGTAACGCGAGGTGCCGCGGGAGGCTTCCAGCCCCAGTTCGCGATCGCGTGCCGTCTGCGGCTCAAGCAGCGAGACCGTTGCGGTAAACAGGCTGTAATTGTCATTGACGTTGGGCGCCCGAAAACTGCTGCCGATCTTGCCGTAAACCGCCCATCCTTTTCCCACCGGCTGCCGCAACGCCATTTCGTACGCGTGAAGGTTCCGTTTGCGCTCTGCACGGACTGCAGCATTGGCCGGGTCGGCAACGTCGTAACTGATATGCTGGCCGCGCGCTCCCAGCGCCAGCGATGTGCCGGTGGCAAACAGCGTGGTGTGCTGGACATACACGGCCGCGCTGCCTTGGGTAGCCTGCGGCCGGCCCGTCACGGACGGCCCGGCGTCACCCTGAAAAGCCCAGTCCTCGAGATCAACGCCGGCAACCAGCGTACTTGCCGCACCGCCGGTCTGATGGGGGATTTTCACCCTGGGCGTAAACAACCACTGGCGCACCTGCGTGCGCACATTGTTGCGGAATGGCGACGCCACGAAAAACGATGCGTCCGTATCCTTCTCCCGATATGACAGATTGGCCGCTGCCTCGCCCTTGGCGAACTGCAGGGCGGCGCCCAGATTCAAATAGCCGCCGCGCAGTTCGCTGAAGTCGCCGGGCAGTGCCGCCTGCCTCCGGTTGGCGGCAATCTGCGCCTCACTGATTGAGCCGGGCAACTCGGAGCGTTGATCATCGGCACCCGCTTTCAGCGTCAGCGTTCCGCGGTCGGTAATGTGACGCCAATCCAGCTGAGCCGAATCCATACGCAAACGGTTGTTGTCGCGATAGTTATCGCTTTCACGATGCGCCGCCGTGAACCGCAACCCCGTATGCTCGTCCGCGATGTTGGCGCCAACGCGCACGTCGCGTGTGCGATAGCCCGCCACTCCCGCCTCGACAAAGGCGTCGCGCGTATTCGCTGCAGGTGTCCTGGTAATGATGTTCACCGTGCCGCCGGTCGCCCCGCCGCCATAAAGCACCGCACCGCTGCCGCGGATGATTTCAATGCGCTCGATCGCGTCCAGCGGTATCGCCGACCAGTTGACGGTGAGCTGCTCATTCTCGCTGATGCGCTGGCCGTCGAGCAGCACCAGCGTATTCTGATCGCCAAAGATGCCGAAACCGCGCAGATCAACCTGCAGATTGGGCGAGCCCGAAAGATCACGGGTTTGCACGCCGGGCAACACGCGCAGCAGTTCGGGCACCGAAGTGGCCGTGCTGTTGCGGATATCCGCCGCGGTAATGACCGTGGCGCCGATTGGAAACCGGCGCTCGATGTCTGGGAAGCGGGTTGCGGTGACGACCACCGGGGCCAGCGGTTCGGGCGCGGCGCCATGGACCGGGGTCACCGCCGAAATCAATGCCGCGGCCGTAAAGATACAAACTTTCATGCTGTTTTCCTTCGTAACGCATGCCCGCCGCATGCAAATAACAATGCAAAGGAAACGACACGGAAGGTGAAGCGACCACGAACCAAGCATGATCCGGATGGTCGCCCTGCCGCGACAGTTTCCGACGATCGTCTTGGGCCGGTCTCCGGGCTCGCGATACTGAGCACGCCGCCTTCCCATGCCCATGCGGCACAGTGGCTGTCTGGCGCGCCCGGCATTCGTTGCGTTGAATGCCGATCACTTACCGTTGCGGGGGCAGCACAGGCTTGAGCAAAAACACCACACCTGTTTCCCGTTTAACCGACGCCCCTTTGCGGGGGGGTCGGCACCCGAAACGCGTCCGGAACACGCTGCTTGCGGTCGCAGCCTGTCCTGAACAGGGCGAATTGTAGCCTAGAACACGTTGCGCCGGAGCGCTGATTTCGGCTCCAGACATTATAAAAATATATTTAAAAACAACAGGTTATAAGTTATCTTCGCGGCAGGCCCACCATGGTCAGCACCCCCCGCGGCCGGACCGGTGCGGGTAGCGCACGACCGCGGTGCATCACATGCCAAATTACATTCAAAACCCGACGTTAGCGGTTGACCCGTCGAGATTTTCCCCACTATAGTGCGCGCATGGAAACCGAACTCAAGGCGCTTGAGGACAAACTCACCCAGTTTGTCGAAATCAACCAGCGATTGCGTGAAGACACGCAGCGGCTGCGCCAGGAATTGGCCTCGGCTCTGCATCGCAATAAGCAGCTCGAAGAAAAAATCATGACCGCCAGCGGCCGCCTTGAAAACATACTGAAGCAGATTCCCGCCGAGGAAACATGAGCGCTGACCCAAAGGGTTTGCAGATCAACATCATGGGGCGCGAATTTCGCGTCGCTTGTGCGGAACATGAACAGAAAGGCCTGCTTGAAGCCGTGGAGTACCTCAACGGCAAGATGCAGGAAATCCGCGATCGCGGCAAAGTCATCGGCCTGGAGCGCGTTGCCATTATGGCGGCGCTGAACATCACGCACGAATTTCTTTCGATGAAAGTCGGCGGCAGCTTTGACATAGCGGAAACGAAGCGTAGAATTCAGCGCATGGAAACGGCCATCGATCAGGCGATGGCGGAACAAAGCAAGCTGTTTTAAGTTGTTCTGATTTTTGGCATTGCAGGTTCCGCGCTGGTTTTCCTGGTCATGTTCCGTGCAAAAATTCCCCTGCGGTGTTCGTTCGGGCCATATACTCTTTGAACCAATAACATCGCTGTGGCCGCCGACCCAAGCAGTTTCGGTGTGCGCGTCCCAAGCGGAAGCGCCTGAAGAAACTCGGAAGGTGGCCGCCTTGAACCTCAGGTTCAAGATGCTGGTCTGAAGCGGCACAGGCGGGGGAACCCTACACAAATGCGGCTCGGCCGCATTTTTTTTGGCCGCTCACACTGCGGTCGCATAAAGTTGATTTTCAACATGCGCTACTGGCTGATCAAATCCGAACCCGACGTCTACGGCATCGACGACCTCGCCCGCGACAAAACCACGCCGTGGACAGGCATACGGAATTATCAGGCGCGCAACTTCATGCGCGACCAGATGAAACCCGGCGATCAGGCGTTCTTCTACCACTCCAACTGCGCCGAGCCCGCCATCGTCGGCATCGCCGAAGTGAGCAAAACGGCCTACCCTGATGCCACGCAGTTTGACCGCAAGAGCAAATATTTCGACAGCAAGGCCACGCCCGACAATCCGCGCTGGCTGCACGTCAATTTTCGTTTCGTCAAAAAGACCAAGCCGGTCACGCTGGCTGAACTGCGCGGGCACAAGCCACTGGCAAGAATGCGTCTGCTTGCCAAAGGCAACCGCCTTTCCATCACGCCGGTGGATCCGGACGAGTGGCAATACATTATCAGCCTGATGAAATAGCCGGAAAGCGGCACCGACATGTTTGACTGGTGGTGGGCGTACCTCGCTGTCGGCGCATTCGTCGGTTTCTTCGCGGGACTGCTGGGCATTGGCGGCGGTGCTGCCATGGTGCCGGTGCTCGCACTGATTTTTGCCGCCAAGCAGTTTCCGGCCGCACACGCCGTCCATCTGGCGCTCGGCACCGCAATGGCAACCATGCTCTTTACATCGGTCTCCAGCGTGCGTGCCCACCACCAGCATCATGCGGTTGACTGGACGCTCGTCCGCCGCATGGCGCCGGGCATCATCGTCGGCACCTTCGGCGGCGCATTGCTCGCCAGCGTGCTTGAAGTGCGCGTGCTGACCGTCGTCTTCACCGCTCTGATCTACTATCTGTCGGCACAGATGCTCTTCGGCCGCAAGGCGCAGCCCGGCACCATGCCGCAGACCATCGCCGGCGCCAGCGTCACCGCAACCGGCATCGGCGTCATTTCCAGCCTCACTGCGACCGGCGGCGCCGCACTGGTCGTCGCCTACCTGGTCAAACGCGGCACGCGCGTGCATGTCGCCATCGGCACTGCGGCCGGCATCGGCTGGCCACTGGCCGCGGCCGGCACCCTGGGTTATGTACTGACCGGATGGAATGGCGACGGCCTGCCCCAGTACAGCGTCGGCTACGTCTACCTGCCGGCGCTGGCCGGCATCGTCATCGCCAGCGTACTGATGGCCCCGGTGGGCGCGCGGCTGGCGCACCGCACGCCCGGACCGCTGCTGAAGAAAATTTTCGCCGTGGTCCTGTTCCTGCTGGCAACGAAAATGCTGGTCAGTTTTTTCTAGACGATTTTCCCGGCGCGCAGGCCGGCTATTCCGGCAGGGTCGAGTTTCAGCACATCACGCAGGATTTCATCGGTATGCTGCCCCAGCGTCGGCGGCGGCAGTTTGTATTCCACCGGGGTTGCCGAAAAGCGCATCGGGCTGGCCACCAGCGGGACCTTGCCTGCCGTCGGGTGGTCCATTTCAATCCTGACGCCACGCGCCACGACCTGCGGTTCGGCGAATACCTGCTCGAGGTTGTTGATCGGGCCGTTGGGCACGCCTGCCTGCTCCAGGGCATTCACCCATTCGCGGGTCGTGCGCTGCGCAAACACGGCGTTCAGCTTGTCGGTAATGTCCTCGCGGTTTTCCACGCGGTTGGCATTGGTGGCAAACCGTGGATCCTGCGCGAGTTCCTGGCACCCGGCAATATCGCAGAATTTCCTGAACAGGTTGTCATTGCCGCAGGCGAGAATGATGTCGCCATCACTCGTATGAAAAGTCTGGTAAGGAACGATGTTCGGGTGCGCGTTTCCGAGGCGCCCCGGCGACTCCCCGGTGGCCAGATAGTTCATGGCCTGGTTGGCGAGGAAAGCCACCTGGGTATCGAGCAGCGCGAGATCGAGATGCTGACCGACCCCCGTTTCCGCTCGGTGCGCAATCGCCGCACAAACCGCGATCGATGCGTACATCCCCGTCATGATGTCGACGATAGGCACTCCAACGCGCTGCGGGCCGCCGCCGGGCAAATCATCGCGCTCTCCGGTGATGCTCATCAATCCGCCCATGCCCTGCACCATGAAGTCATAACCGGGCCGCTCGCGATAGGGCCCCGTCTGGCCGAATCCGGTCACCGAGCAGTAAATCAGCTTCGGATTGATCTTGCGCAGGTCCTCGTAGCCGAGACCGTAACGCGCGAGGTCGCCATGCTTGTAGTTTTCCAGCAGCACATCGACCCGGGCCGCCAGCTTGCGCACCAGCTCCTGGCCCTCGGGTTTGGACAGATTGATGGTGATGGATTTCTTGCCGCGGTTGGCGGCCGCGAAATAGGCCGATTCCTTTGTGTCCGCGCCCTGCCCGTCTTTCAACCACGGCGGGCCGAATGCGCGCGAATCGTCGCCCCCGCCCGGACGCTCAACCTTGATGACCTCGGCCCCCAGGTCAGCGAGATTCTGTCCCGCCCAGGGAGCGGCAAGTACGCGGGAAAGGTCCAGCACCTTGATATGAGATAGCGGTCCAGCCATGATTTTCCTGAAAAAGTCGTGTGATGAATTGATGGGGAATTACAAAAAACGCCACGTTCCGCCGTCAGCGTCCGACGAAGCGGGGCTTTTTCTTGTTGATGAAGGCATCGTAACCGATGCGATAGTCCTCGGTATTGAAATAATCGAAGTTACCATTGATCTCGGCTTCGCTCAGCGGCGCCGGTTGCGCTGTCAGCCGGCGGACGAACTGCTTGTGCCAGCGTGCCACCAGCGGTGCACCGGCGATAATCCGCTGCACGGTCGACTCTGTTTCTGCCGCCAGCGCGGCATCGGTCACCAGTCGCGTCAGCAAACCTTTCGCCTGCGCCTCGCCAGCATTCCACATGCGGCCCTCGACGAGAATTTCCAGCGCCACGGAACGGCCGACCAGCGGCAGCACCGCGGCAAGTTCGTCATACGCAATGGCAAAACCCAGCCGGTTGATCGGCACGCCAAAACGCGCACTCTCACCCGCGATGCGCAGATCACACTGGCACGCGAGCTCAAGGCCACCACCGGCGCAGGCGCCGTGGATCATCGCCACAGTGGGATGCCGGCATTCGCCGACAGCGCGCAGGGCACCATAAACCAGCTCGCGGTGATAGACCTTGCCCTGCGCCGCGGTATCACGCGCCTGCGCAAACTCGGCAATATCCGCACCCGCGGCAAAGGCCTCGGTGCCGGCACCGCGCAGCACCACGCAACGCAAACCGTCGTCAGCCGACAGTTGCTGCATCACGGTCGCGAGTTCCCGCCACATCGTGACCGTCAACGCGTTGAGTTTGGCCGGATTGGACAACAGGACGGTGGCCACCGGGCCGGCACGCGTCACCAGAATTTCGCCGCTCATAGCGTGATTCTAGAGGATTGCGCTGCGCACATAGACCGCGCCCATGAAAAAAACCAGGCCGCACACCATGCCGGCAAACATGTTGCGGCGGGCCAGGCGATAAGCGAAAAAGGCAATCGCGCAGGCCAGCAGCCGGTCCGTCAATGCAGTCTGCCCCAGCAACCCCGACGGCGCGACGATGATGCGGGCGATCAGTCCGGCGACCAGCGCATAGGCCACGCAGGAAATCCATTCGAACATGGCGCTTTGCGGACTGAGCCGACCCGATAACAGTACACCCAGACCGCGCCACATGTAGGTGGCCGCGGCACAGGCCAGCATCAGCAGCCACAAGTCAGTGGAGTCGCGCATGCCGTCTTTGCAGCATCCAGGCGGCGGTGCCGCCGATGAAGCCGGCGCCGAGCAGGCTCCACGCGGGTGCTACCGCGTGCAGCACCAGCGCGGTCGTGGCGCCGCACACCAGCGCGGTGATCGCCGAGCGCGATCGTGCTTCGCCGACCAGAGTGACAAAAAAATACAGCGGGGTCAGCAGCGCCAGACCGAAACGTGCCAGCGGCGGCAGTGCGCCGATCAGCAATTGCCCGATCAGCGCGAACACCACGGACGCGACGATGCACACCAGCGAAAATCCCAGAAAATAATGCCAGCGCGCATCGGCTTCCATGTCGTTGAAGCGGCGCATCGTGACGGCCCACGTCGTCATCGACACGACCTGCGCTGCAAGCAGGAACTGCCACAGACGGCGGGGCCGGCCACCCGTGCGCAGCAACGGCATCAGGGTCAACGTCATCGGCAGGAAACGCGCCGCGCTGAGCGATACCGCCAGCACCGTCGCCGCAACAGCCGCATTGCCGGCCTGCATCTCGAGCAGCACCAGTTGCCCGGGCAGCGCCCAGATTGCCAGTGTGGCCGACAGCGTCAGCCAAATGGAATAGCCGGCGTCCGCAGCCAGCGAACCATACCCGATGAACCCCGCGCCCAGCACCGCAGCGGGCACTCCCAGTGCTTCGCCAACGCCGGCACGAAACGCCAGCGTGTGCTGCTGATATGCCGGCTCAGCCACACGGCACCTGCAGCCGCGCGCAAACCGGATATCCCGTGAACACCATCAACGCCGCGGATCGCGTGGTTTCGGCTGGGTACGGGGTGCCGGCGCGATCGCACCAGAATCCAGGAACTCGGTCAGCTTGGCCAGTTGCGCCGACGCCTGTTTGCGCACGGCTTCGACGTCACACTCGGCCCAATCGTAAAACCCCCGGCCGGCGGCGAGCCCGGTTTCCCCGTTCTTGACCATATCCTGCAGCATCGGGTTGGGAACCCCGTTGTGAAACAGTTCGGGCACGATCGATGCCTGCGCGCCGGCGTGTATCGTCAGGTCACTGACGTCCTTCTGCTGGATCAGGCCGTTGAGGCACATCCGCGGCGCCAGCATGCGTCGCGCCGCGTGGTCGATGTCCGCCGCACTGGCGACTCCGGCCTCGATCAGATAATAAGCCTCGTGCAGAATCGCGTGCTGCAGGCGATTGACCAGAAAACCAACGATGGGTTTGTACAACACCACCGGTTCCTTGCCCGTCTGGCGCAACATTTCCGCCGCGGCATCCACCAGCGCGCGCGGCGTCTGCGGCCCGGCCATCACCTCGACCACCAGCGCCTGGTCCGCGGGCATGAAATAGTGCAGCCCGAGAAAACGTTCGGGATGCCGCAGCGGCTTGGCCAACTCGACCAGATCCAGCCCCGACGTGCCCGTGGCAAGAATAACGTCAGCGTTCGGGTACGCGGCCTCGACTTCAGCATAAACTTTCTGCTTGGTGGCCACGTCTTCGGGCACCAGCTCCAGCACCAGATCCGGCGGCGTGTCAGGCAGCCGGTCCACCGCACGCGCGCCCTTGGGCACATCTTTCAGCGTGGCGGCACGGCTGCTGCGGATGATCGTGTCAAAGCCATGGTTGGCAAAAGTGCGCGCAACACCACGCCCCATGACACCGTAACCATAAATCAGGACTGAATGGATTTTTTTCGCCATGCTGGTATTGATCTCTTCGGGTTTCTGGCCGTTTGTCGGCGCACGTGGATTGAAACGGCACGCGCGCATGAAAACGGTGTGTAGTGGATCCCGTAGGCTAACCAGTTTGCTGCATGTTGCCAACTGCCCCGGCGGCGCAAGGCTGCAATACCGCGCGCAGTTGACAGGTTCAGCATATGGAGTTACCGTTTTCTGGTAGTCATTAGTCATTCGTCATTCCAAAGCGGGCTGCGCGACGTCGCCCCGATAATCCACGATTGAGGAGTTTGATATGAAACGATTGCTGATCGCTCTCGCGTGCGGTTGTGCTGCCTTCGGCGCACAGGCACAGGGATTCCCGAGC
>JBFKCU010000062.1:0-10235 GCA_041620115.1 Burkholderiales bacterium
GCTCGTCGGCATAATAGCCGGCGACATGATGCGACGCATTGAGTGCGTGGCAGACCAGTACGGCGTTGGAGCGGTCGGTGTTCAGTTCCCCGTAGGTCTCGTAGACCAGTTCGTAGTCGTGCAACACCGCGCCGCTGCGCAGCGTGAGCGGCGCCGCGAACCGCGCTGTCTGCGGCGTCACTGCCCCTACCGAGTCTGCCGATTCGTTCATTGATTCCCGCATGTTCCCGCCAGCCATAAAAAAACCCCGCAGCTTGCGCTCCGGGGTCATGAGAATTCAGGCATCTCTTTAGCCGGATTTATTACGCGCCCGCAAGCTGACTCAAATCGGCGCGACAACTGTCCATTTACGTTACCTGTGCGGCGTCACCTTGTCAAATAAGTTGCTGATTTAGCGGGCATTGAGCTTGTCGAGCATGCTGTGCAGTTTGACCGGATCCGTGGCCTTCAGCATTTTTCTGGCGATCGGCCGGATGTCCGGCAGGCTCGTCTTGAGCACGCGCTGCTTGACGTCGAGCAGATACGCCGAGTGCATCGACAGCCGGCGCAATCCCAGCGCCAGCAGCAGTCTGGTCAGCGTGACGTCACCCGCCATCTCACCGCAAACCGCGACCGGGATCTGCGCCTTGCCGGCCACCGTGAATATGTGCGACAGCAGGGTCAGTACGGCCGGGTGCAAGGGGTCGTAAAGGTGCGCCACGGTATCGTCGGTGCGGTCCACCGCGAGCATGTATTGGATCAGATCGTTGGTGCCCACCGACAGAAAATCAAGGCGTTTGGTCAGCAGGCCCAGGGCCAATGCGGCTGCGGGTATTTCAACCATGCCGCCGACAGGGATGTGGTGGTCATAGGGCACGCCCTCGTCATCCAGGCTGTGCTTGGCCTGTTCAATCAACAGCAGTGCCTGATCGATTTCGCCCGCGTTCATCAGCATCGGGAGCAGGATCTTCATGCTGCCGTAGTGTGATGCGCGCAGCATGGCGCGCAGCTGGGTGACAAAGCGTTTCGGCTCGGTCAGGCACAGCCGGATCGCGCGCAGGCCAAGCGCCGGATTGGGTGCCAGCCGCGAGGTGCCATCGAGCTGCTTGTCCGCGCCGAGATCATAGGTACGTATCGTGACCGGCAGTCCGTTCATTTCCTCCAGGACTTTCCGGTAGGCCTCAAACTGTTCATCCTCGGTGGGCAGGTCGGGGCGGTTGAGAAACAGGAATTCGGTGCGGAAAAGACCGATGCCGGTTGCACCGCTGTCCATGGCCAGCGCGACGTCACCGGGCAGCTCGATGTTCGCATGCAGTTCGACGTCGGTGCCATCCACGGTGCGTGCCGGTGTGTCACGCAGCCGCTTCAGCTTCTGCCGTTCGAGGCCGAACTCGCGCTGACGCAACTGGTACTCGGCGAGCACCTGCGGGTCGGGATCGACGATGATCACGCCTTGCGTACCGTCGACGATGATGACTTCGTTCTCGCGCACCAGCTGTCGCGCATGGTGCAGGGCGACAATGCAGGGGATGTTCAGGCTGCGGGCGACGATGGCGGTATGCGATGTGGCGCCGCCCAGATCTGTAACGAAGCTGGCGAACTGGTGCTGCTTGAACAGCACGACGTCGGCCGGAGACAGGTCGTGTGCAACCAGCACCAGATTCCGGTCGGAGTCGCCTGCCGGCGGCGGCACGTAACCGGGTTGTCCCGAGAGCGCTTTCATCACCCGTTGCGCCACCTGGATCACGTCGGTCCGGCGTTCCCGCAGATAATTGTCTTCGATGGCATCGAATTGCTGCAGCAATTCATCGGTCTGCACCTGCAGGGCCCACTCGGCGTTACAGTTCTCTTTTTCGATGATCGCGCGCGGCGCAACGGAAAGCGTCGAGTCGTTGAGTATCATCAGGTGCAGGTCAACGAACGCACGGAATTCCGCGGGCGCGCCGGCCGGGACGACGCGGCGTACCTGTTCGAGTTCATCACGCACGGTGCGCACGGCAAGGTCGAAGCGCGCAATTTCATCCGCCACCTGCGCGGCCGGAACCTCGTAATGCGCCACTTCAAGTTTCGTATGCGACACCAGGTGCGTATGCCCGATGGCGATGCCGCCCGAAACGCCGATGCCGTGTATCGTGAAACTCATGGTGAACCTGGGGCGGGAGCCGCTGGTTGTGGTTACGGGAAACTCAGGGCGTATTCTGCCCCTTGCAGACCGCCCCCTCAATCATCATTGGCCAAAAGAACTTATTCGCCTTCGCCGAAACAGTCTGCAATCAGCTTGCACAGGGCCTGCATTGCTTCCGTTTCATCAGGTCCGTCGGTTTCAATGACGATTTTCGAGCCTTTTGCCGCGGCCAGCATCATCACGCCCATGATGCTCTTGGCATTGACCCGGCGACCGTTACGATTCAGCCAGATGCTGCTGGCGTAGCTGCTGGCGACCTGCGTCAGTTTTGCCGATGCCCGGGCATGCAGCCCGAGCTTGTTGATGATCTCAGCTTCCTGTTGCAGCATTATGAACCGTGGCGAAGGCGGGGGGCACCCGCAACACGCCTTCGCAGCCGCCGCTGATGGCCTTGGTCATCATTACAGACAGCGACTTGTCGCGGTAGGTCAAAGCGCGGATCAGCATGGGCAGGCTGACACCGGCGACGGCTTCAACCTTGCCGGGGATCACCAGCTTTGCCGCGATATTGGAAGGTGATCCGCCATACATATCAGTCAGCACCAGTACACCGTCGCCGTCGTCGAGTTCCTTCACGACTTTGCGCGCCTGCGGTACCAGCATCACCGGATCGTCCTGGGCCGCGACCCCGATCTGGCGCAGGCGCGGCGGGCGCTTGTTGAGCATGTGGCTGGCGCAATGAATCAGGCTCTCGCCGAGCGTGCCGTGGCTGATAATCAGTATGCCTATCATGAACTTACCGGGTTGCCGTCAGGAAAGCGCCCTACTTTACGCCCGCTTTTCTTGCGCCGCAACATTAAATGGCATATATGTGACCGCAAGCGCGATCAAATGGATTTCTCCAATGTATCCAAGAACATAGCCGATACGTTGAATCCGGTTTGCTGGGCGATTTCCTGAAAACAGGTCGGGCTGGTCACATTGACTTCAGTCAGATAGCTGCCGATCACGTCCAATCCGACCAGCAGCAGACCGGCTGCCGCCAGGTGCGGCCCGAGATTTTCGGCAATGGCACGATCCTGTGCGCTCAGCTCGCGGGCCACACCGGTGCCGCCCGCGGCCAGATTGCCGCGCGTCTCCCCTGCCCTGGGTATACGCGCCAGGCAGTAAGGGACCGGTTTGCCGCCGATGACCAGCACGCGCTTGTCCCCGGCGCTGATTTCCGGAATATAGCGCTGGGCCATGATCGTGCGTGCGCCATTGCCGGTCAGCGTCTCGATGATGACGTTGGTGTTGGGATCGGCCATCCTGACCCGGAACACGGACGCGCCGCCCATGCCGTCGAGCGGCTTGAGGATGATGTCGGTGTGCTCGTGCAGAAATTCGTGCAACAGCGCCACGCGGCGCGTGACCAGCGTCGGCGCGGTGAATTCGGCAAACCGGGCGATAGCCATTTTTTCGTTGTAGTCGCGGATGGCCTGCGGTCGGTTGAAGACACGGGCACCGCGCTGTTCGGCGATTTCCAGCAGATAGGTACTGTAGACATACTCCATGTCGAACGGCGGATCCTTGCGCATCAGCACGGCGTCGAACTGTTCGAGCGGCGTTGCGGCCGGCGCGTCGAGCCGGTACCAGTCCGGCGTGGAGCCGGTCAGATGCAGGCGGCTGGCATGGCCGGTGACCTGCTGTTTGTGCCAGGCGAGATCGCTTTGCTGCAGGGCGTACAGTGCATGGCCGCGTGATGCCGCCTCGCGCATGATGGCGTAGGTCGTGTCCTTCTCAAGTTTGAAATCGTCGAGTGGATCGACGATAAACGCAAGTTTCATGGAACCGCGCGCAGCAATGCCGGTTCGGCCGCAACGTCCGTGCGTTCGATTTCCAGTGCTGCGGCGAGCAGCGCCAGTCTGGCGATCACCCCGTACGAATAAAAACGGTTGGGTGGACAGCCAGGGTCATCGGGGTTGGGCGAGCTGCAAGGTTCTGCAAACGCCAGGGGCACGAACTGCATGCCCGGCGCATTGAGGTTCTGGTCCTTGCCGCGGGCCGTATGGACACGGTAGAAGCCGCCGACGACAAAATGATCGATCATGTAGACGACCGGTTCGGCGACAGCGTCACCCACCGTTTCAAAGGAATAGACGCCTTCCTGCACAATGACGTCCTGTACTTCGAGGCCTTCCTTGACCACCGCCATCTTGTTGCGTTGCTTGCGGTTGAGGCCTTTCACTTCAGATGGATCCTTTACGGTCATGATGCCCATGCCGTAGGTGCCGGCGTCCGCCTTGACGATGACGAACGGATCCTCGGTGACGCCATACTCGGCATATTTCTTGCGGATATCGCCGAGGATTTCGGACACATACCCTTCGAGACATTCCTCCCCCTGGCGTTCGCGGAAATTGATCTTGCCGCATTTTTCAAAATTCGGGTTGATCAGCCAGGGATCAATGCCCAGGAGCTCGGCAAAGCTGTGCGTCACCTCGTTGTAGGCGGCAAAATGGTTTGATTTTCTGCGGGTCGCCCAGCCGGCATGCACGGGCGGCAGTACCGTCTGTTCAAGGCCCTGCATGATCTTCGGGACGCCGCTCGAAAGATCGTTGTTCAACAGCACGACGCAGGGATCAAAATCACTGACTTTCAGGCGATTGCCCTCACGCCGCAACGGTTCCAGCCGCAACGTCGTGCCGTTCGGCAATTCGAGTTCGGTTGCCGCGGTGATTTCCGGCAACAGGCTGCCGATGCGCACTTCCACGCCGGCATGGCGCAGAATCGTCGCAAGTTTCTCGACGTTCTGCAGGTAGAACTGGTTGCGCGTGTGATTTTCCGGTACCAGAACGATTCCATGCGCGTCAGGGCAGGCCTTTTCTATGGCGGACATCGCGGCCTGTACGCACAGGGTGTGAAAATCCGGATTGAGGTTGTTGAAGCCGCCGGGAAACAGATTGGTGTCCACCGGCGCGAGCTTGAAACCGGCATTGCGCAGGTCGACGGACGCGTAAAAAGGCGCCGCATGTTCCTGCCACTGGCCGCGCAGCCAGTGTTCGATATCGGCGGTTGCCTTGAGAAAATGACTCTCGAGTTCCTGCAGGGGTCCGGTCAGGGCGGTGGTGAGATGCGGAACGGTCATGGCTCGGGATTGTAGCCCATGCCGCTGCGGCCTGCCCCGGGGGAAAAAAACGGGCGCCCGAAGGCGCCCGTTTACGTCAACTTCGACGATATCAGTTGTAGGCACTCTCGCCGTGTTCCGCGATGTCCAGACCTTCGGATTCCGCATCTTCGGAAACCCGCAGACCGACCACCATGTCCACGATCTTGAGCAGCACATAGCTTAGCACCCCGGTGTAAACCAGTGTGAAGCCGACGCTGACTACCTGGGTAACCAGCTGGCCGCCGATCGTTTCGTTGCCGCTACCGAAGCCGGTGCCGCCGAACGACGGCGACGCCAGAATGCCGATACCGATGGCGCCAACGATGCCGGCGATGCCGTGCACTCCGAACACATCCAGTGAGTCGTCATAACCGAACATCTTCTTCAGGGTGACGACAGCCCACAGCGAGATGACGCCGGCGGCGATGCCGAGGATGATGGATCCCATGGGCCCGGCGTTACCGCAGGCCGGCGTGATCGCAACCAGTCCGGCAATGGCGCCGGTGGCGATGCCCAGCAGGCTGGGTTTGCCTTTGATCATCCACTCGAAGAACATCCAGGCCAGCGCCGCGGCAGCGGTAGCCAGCGTGGTGTTGATCATCGCAAGGACGGCTCCGCCATTGGCGGCAAGCGCGCTGCCGGCATTGAAACCGTACCAGCCGACCCACAGCAGCGATGCGCCGATCAGCGTCATGGTCAGATTGTGCGGAGGCATGGCAACGGTGTTGAAACCCTTGCGCTTGCCAAGCACGATGGCGGCGACCAGACCGGCGATACCGGCGTTGATGTGAACGACCGTGCCACCCGCAAAGTCAATGGCACCCATGCCGGCAATCCAGCCGCCGCCCCAGACCATATGCGCCATCGGCACGTAGCAGACCGTCAGCCACAGTGCCATGAACAACAGCACCGCCGAGAATTTCATGCGCTCGGCGTAGGCGCCCACGATCAGTGCGGGCGTAATGGCAGCAAAAGTCAGCTGGAAGTTGGCGAACAGGAACTCCGGAATGGTGCCGGTCAACGATTCGGGCGTAATGCCGGACAGGAACATCTTGTCCAGTGACCCGATGAACTTGCCATCGCCGGTGAATGCCAAGCTATAGCCGTAGACCGACCACAGGATTGCCATCAGGCTGAATATGGCAAAAACCTGCATCAGCACCGACAAGGCATTCTTGGTTCGCACCATACCGGCATAGAACAGCGCCAGTCCGGGGATCACCATCAGCGTCACCAGAACAGTGGATACCATCATCCACGCGGTGTCGCCGCTGTCGAGCTTGGGTGTGGGTGCGGCTGCAGGCGCTGCCGCAGGAGCCGTTGCGGCTGCAGCAGCAGGCGCTTCCGCAGCGGTCATCGCCGCCGGCGTTTCAGCAGGTTTGTCCTGCGCAATGGCCGGCGCGCCCGCAAAGCTGAGGGCGCCGAACAGTGCCAGAACGGCTAAGATTTTTTTCATTTCATTCTCCAATCAAAGGGCATCTGCGCCGGTCTCGCCGGTGCGGATGCGGACCACCTGCTCGAGTTCGGAGACGAAAATCTTGCCGTCGCCGATCTTGCCGGTGTTCGCGGATTTTTCGATGGCTTCGATGACCTGCTCGAGCAGGTCGGTCTTGATCGCAGCCTCGACTTTGATTTTCGGCAGGAAATCCACCACGTATTCAGCGCCGCGGTAGAGTTCGGTATGCCCCTTTTGCCGCCCGAAGCCCTTGACCTCGGTGACGGTGATGCCGGTCACGCCAATGGCGGACAGCGCCTCCCGTACTTCGTCGAGCTTGAACGGCTTGATGATTGCCGTAACGAGTTTCATGTTGTTTCCCCGGTTGGTGGGGCCGGCGCCGGGCCGGCCCCTGATATCAAGACGTGATCAGAAGGTTTTGGAAACGTACAGCGTAAATGTGTCCTTGCCGACGAACCGGTTGTCTGCCACGTTGGTGTAGAACGCCTTCTGCGCTGCAGTCATGTCGGTCCCGGTAAAGTAGCCGCCCACCGTGAAATCCTTCGGCAGTGAGTAGCTGGCACCCAGTTTCCAGTCCTTGTAGGACGCGTTGGTGTCGTTGGCCCCATTGGCACCATCGAACTTCTGGATGCCGTAGTGGGCTGACACGCTGAACTTGTCCGTGACGGGATAGGTTGCGGAGAGGTCGACATAGTAAGTGCCGCGGCTGTCATTGACGCCGAAGGTTTTCTTGCTGACGCTGTGTGAATACTTTGCGCTCAGCCATTTCCAGGTCAGGGCGCCGTAGACTTCCAGCGTATCGGCCTTGACGGAGCCAGGGGCTGTTACAACCGGGTCGTGCGTGCCCGGGTAGTAGTACTGCAGTACACCCACGTCAAAGCCCAGGTCTCCGGCGATGGTGCCCTTGTAACCACCGTAAAAGTCCATTTCCAGGCTGCTGCTCTTGTAGCCGGTGACGCCGGGCGAATCGGTCAGCCAGCTGATGTTTGACATCCAGGTGCCCGCATAGAACCCGCTGGAATGCGCATAATCGAAGCCGCCTTGCAGCGCGGGATCCTTATTGGTCTGAGTCAGGCCGCGGAAAATGTACTGGCTGTAGACGCCAATATTTCCGGACAGCGAATGTGGCGAGTCGGCCGCGGCGGCGATTGTCGGAGCGCAGGCGGCGGCGACCAGTCCTGCAATGAGGGTCTTCTTGATGAACATGTCTTTTCCTTTCAGTTTGGGCTCATGAGTAATAAAACTGCATGACTTCAAGAGCAGGTACCGTGCCAGAATAAAAGCTTATATAAAACAATTGGTTACGAAGCTGACGCGAATGACCATAAAAGGCAGATGCACTATATTGGTGCACCGCTCTAATCTGGTGCACCATCGGGTGGCATCACCGCCAGAATCTGGATTGGCGTGCGGCGGAGTCGGGAACAGGCCGAGCGAATTGTTAAACTGGGGGCCTACCGGGGGAGCCATGGATCAGAAACTGCTTGATGAAATCAACGACAAGGTCCGCGCCGCGCTGGCGCAGGGACCGATCGCCGATGTCGAGAAAAACCTGCGCGTCATGCTGGCCGGGATGTTCAGTCGCCTGGACTTGGTGCGACGTGACGAGTTTGATGTGCAGCGCGAGGTGCTGGCGCGTACCCGGGCGAAGCTCGTTGAACTGGAGCGCAAGCTCGCCGCACTGGAAGCTGCAGCGAAAGCTCCGGATCGTTAACCCGGCGCGCTGCGCCGATCGGTCGCGCGTCGTCAGCCGCGGTCCGCTCAAAGCCGTTAAGCCCTTGTCCCCTTACACAGAAATGCCGAACTCACGTGTCTCTGGCCGTACTCTACAGTCGCGCCCTGGCGGGCATGGTTGCACCACTGGTGACGGTCGAAGCGCATCTGGCCAACGGCCTGCCGAGTTTTACGATTGTCGGGTTGCCGGAGGCGGAAGTGAAGGAAGCCAAGGACCGGGTGCGCGCGGCGTTGCAGAATGCGCAGTTTGAATTTCCGGCACGGCGGATCACAGTCAATCTGGCGCCGGCCGATCTGCCCAAGGAATCAGGGCGGTTCGATTTGCCGATCGCGCTGGGCATACTCGCGGCTTCGGGACAGATACCGGACAAAGGACTGTCGCAATTCGAATTCGCCGGCGAACTGGCTTTGACCGGTGAACTGCGTCCGGTGCGGGGTGCGTTGGCGATGGCGCTGGCGGTTGCAGAAGACGGGCGTGCATTCGTTTTGCCGGCGGTAAGTGCGGCGGAGGCCGCGCTGGCCGAGCGAACCCTGGTTTATGCCGCGCTCACGCTGAACGACGTGTGCGCCCATCTGACCGGCCGCGCTGCGCTGGCGCAGCCACGGCGCCCTGATGCCGCCGTTGAATATCGATATCCGGATCTGCTCGACGTCAAGGGGCAGAGCCAGGCGAAGCGCGCCCTCGAGATTGCTGCGACCGGCGGCCATAGCCTGTTGATGGTGGGACCGCCCGGCAGCGGAAAGACCATGCTCGCGCAGCGTCTGCCCGGATTGCTGCCGCCGATGACGCAGCAGGAAGCGGTGGAGTCGGCGGCGATGCAGTCGATCGGTTCGAATGGTTTCGACGTGACTGCATGGAAGCGGCGACCGTACCGCGCGCCACACCACACGGCCTCGGCGGTGGCGCTGGTGGGCGGCGGCGGCAACCCGCGGCCGGGCGAGATCTCGATGGCCCTGCATGGCGTGCTTTTTCTCGACGAATTGCCGGAGTTCGAGCGCAAGGTGCTTGAAGTGTTGCGCGAACCGCTGGAATCCGGACGCATCACCGTGTCGCGCGCGGCGCGCCAGGCGGATTTTCCGGCACAGTTCCAACTGGTGGCTGCGATGAATCCCTGTCCATGCGGATATCTGGGCCACTATTCCGGGAAATGTCGGTGCACGCCGGACCAGATCTCGCGGTACCGTTCGCGGATCTCCGGGCCGTTGCTGGACCGCATCGATCTGCAGATCGAAGTGCCCGCGCTGGCCCGGGACGACCTGATGAGCCAGGTGCCGGGGGAAGCGTCTGCTGAGGTGCATGCCCGCGTGGTCACCGCCCGCGCGCGCGCGCTCGCAAGGCAACAGAAGCCCAATACCTTTCTGGCCACGCGCGAAATCGACCGGCACTGCGCACCCGAGGCAGCAGGCAATGCGCTGCTGAAACAGGCGATCGCGCAATTGGGCCTGTCGGCGCGCGCATATCACCGCATACTCAAAGTCGCCCGCACCATCGCTGATCTTGCCGGCTTGGATGGCGTCACCGCCGCGCATGTCGCCGAGGCGATTCAATACCGCAGACTGGACCGCGCGTGAAGGCCGTGCCCGGGCACGCTGCGCCGATCACCGTGCCGGTGTTGGCGGGCATACTCGCCGCCCTGGCGATGATCGGTCCCTTCACGATCGATACCTACCTGCCGTCATTTCCCTTCATCGGGGCCGATCTGCGGGTCACGCCGGCGCAGATTCAGCAGACGCTCAGCTTTTACCTGTTCACGATGGCGCTGATGACGCTGTTTCACGGTACCTTGTCGGAC
>JBFKCU010000063.1:0-10143 GCA_041620115.1 Burkholderiales bacterium
ATCGCTGAAACCTATGTGTCGTCCAAAAAGTACCTGTGGAACAGTGGCTTGTTCATGATGAAGGCCAGCGTCTGGCTGAAGGCGATGGCGTCCCTGCAGCCGCAGATTCTGCGGGCCTGTCGCGCCGCGCTGGACCAGGGGCGGCGGGATCATGACTTTCGTCGTATCGATGTCGCCGAGTTCACCGCTTGTCCGTCGGACTCGATCGACTACGCCGTCATGGAAAAGCTTGCGGGCTGCGCCGAGCTCGGTATCACGGGTAACGTGATTCCGATGTCGACCGGCTGGTCAGATGTCGGCGCGTGGGACGCGTTGTGGGCGCTTGTGTCGAAGGATGCGGCTGGCAATGCCGTGCAGGGTGATGTATGTGTGGTCGATGCGAAGGACAACCTGATTTTCGCGCAGAGCCGGCTGGTTGCCTGCGTCGGCATGGAGGGCATGGTGGTGGTGGAAACACCCGACGCTGTTCTGGTGGCGCGCCGCGATGCAACGCAGGACGTGAAAAAGGTCGTGGCGCTGTTGAAGGCGGAGCACCGGAGCGAAGTCAGTGCGCACCGCAAAGTGCATCGACCCTGGGGTTATTACGACGCGATCGATGCCGGTGAGCGGTTCCAGGTGAAGCGGATCGTGGTCAATCCGGGCGCGTCGCTGTCGCTGCAGATGCATCACCATCGTGCGGAGCACTGGGTCGTGGTCAAAGGCGTTGCCAAGGTGACTCGCGGCGACGAGGTGCTGACACTGTCGGAGAACCAATCGACCTATATTCCGGTGGAAACCAGGCACCGTTTGGAGAACACCGGTGATGTTCCGCTGGAGATCATCGAAATTCAGTCGGGGAGTTATCTGGGCGAAGACGATATCGTCCGGTTTGATGACAACTATGGACGCAGCTGAGGAATATCAATGAAAAAAGTGGCCCTGATTACGGGCGTTACCGGACAGGATGGTGCTTATCTCGCGGAGTTTCTGCTGAAGAAGGGGTATGTGGTGCACGGCATCAAGCGGCGTACCTCGCTCTTCAATACCGACCGCATTGATCACCTGTACGAAGGGCCTGAGCTTACCGAGCGCCGCTTCATACTGCATCACGGCGATCTGACGGACAGTTCCAGCCTGATCCGGGTGATTCAGGAAGTACAGCCCGATGAAATCTACAACCTGGCGGCACAAAGTCATGTGGCCGTCAGTTTCGAGGAACCGGAATACACTGCAAATTCGGACGCGCTGGGTTCGTTGCGAGTACTGGAGGCGATCCGGATTCTGGGGCTGGAGAAAAAAACCCGTTTCTACCAGGCATCGACCTCCGAACTTTACGGCCTGGTCCAGGAAACCCCGCAACGGGAGACTACGCCGTTTTACCCGCGCAGCCCTTATGCCGTGGCGAAGCTGTATGCCTACTGGATCACGGTGAATTACCGGGAAGCCTACGGCATGTATGCCTGCAACGGCATTCTGTTCAATCACGAATCTCCGGTGCGCGGCGAAACCTTTGTCACCCGGAAAATCACCCGCGCGCTCGCGCGTATCAAACTCGGGCTGCAGGAGCGGCTGTACCTGGGCAACCTGGATGCGAAACGCGACTGGGGGCATGCTCGTGATTACGTCGAGATGCAGTGGCTGATGCTGCAGCAGGACCAGCCCGAGGACTTTGTGATCGCCACCGGTGTTCAGTACAGCGTCCGTGATTTTGTGAACGCGGCGGCCGAACAACTGGGAATCCAGGTGCGGTGGAAGGGCGCCGGAGTCGACGAAAAAGGCTACGATGCCGCCGGCCGCTGCATCGTTGCTGTCGACCCGCGCTACTTCCGCCCGACGGAAGTGGAAACCCTGCTCGGTGATCCGACCAAGGCCAAGGAAAAGCTGGGCTGGGTGCCGCGGACTACGTTTGCCGAACTGGTGGCCGAGATGGTGCGGGAAGACTTACGCGCTGCCGAGCGCGACGAACTGGTCAAGAAACACGGCTACTCCGCATACGACTACTACGAATAAGCCGGGCCAGATGACCATCGCGCCAAAAAAGATTTTCGTCGCCGGACACCAGGGAATGGTCGGTAGCGCGCTGGTACGCGCGCTGCGCGCCCGCGATGCCGGTGACCTGCTGTTGCGTACGCGCCAGCAGCTTGATCTCGAAGACCAGCGGGCTGTGGGCGAGTTCTTCGCCAGGGAAAAGCCCGATGTGGTCTACATGGCGGCAGCGCGCGTCGGTGGCATACACGCCAACAATACTTATCCCGCCGACTTCATTTACAGCAACCTGATCATCCAGGCGAACACCATCAAGGCCGCACACGACAACGGCGTTCAGCAGTTGTTGTTTCTGGGCAGCAGTTGCATCTATCCGCGCCTGGCCGATCAGCCCATGAACGAGGATGCGCTGCTGACCGGCAAGCTGGAATTGACCAATGAGCCGTACGCCATCGCCAAGATCGCCGGCATCAAGCTGTGCGAGAGTTACAACCGCCAGCACGGCCGGGATTACCGCAGCGTCATGCCGACAAATCTCTACGGGCCCGGTGACAACTATCACCCGGAGAACAGTCATGTGATTCCCGGACTACTGCGTCGTTTCCACGAAGCCAAGATGCAGCAGCTACCGCAAGTGGCGGTGTGGGGCACCGGTGCAGCCCGGCGGGAGTTTTTGTATGTGGATGACATGGCTGCTGCGTGCCTGCATGTCATGGACCTGGACGCACAGACCTACGCCGCGCAGGTTCTGCCGCAGCTCAGCCACATCAACATCGGTGCCGGTCATGATGTGACTATTGCGGAGCTCGCCCGGGTCGTGGCGGATGTGGTTGCTTATGCCGGCGAGATCGTATTCGATGCCAGCAAGCCCGACGGCACACCCCGCAAGCTGATGGATTCATCGCGGCTCCAGGCACTGGGCTGGCAGCCCAGTATCGGCCTGGAGCGGGGTTTGGCCCTGGCCTATGCGGATTTTCTGCATACTGCGGTGCCGCGCACGTGAGTTCCGCCATCAAAGGTTTTGTACACCTGGGTAATGGCCGGCCGCGTGGTTGTACCGTGCGCGACGGCGGCTCGCGAATACGCATCGCCCGGTAACGCACCATGGACGCCATTCAAAAGTTGCTGCACATTCTGGCCCCGGCCGAGCGCCGCGCTGCCGCTTGGTTGCTGGTGTTGATGTTCGCGGGCATGGCGCTGGAGACGGTCGGTGTCGGTGTCGTGATCCCGTTTGTCACGCTGCTGACCCAGCATGATGTGCTGGCGCGTTACCCGCGGATTTTCGCATTCCTGGGTTTGTCGGCTGAGGTGACCCGTGCTCATTTGGTGACTTGGGCCATGCTGGCGTTGGTGGTCATTTACGCCTGCAAGAATGCCTTTCTTGCCTATCTCATCTGGAAGCAGACCCGCTTCTCTTACGACATGCAGGCTAACCTGGCGCAACGGCTGTTCAAAATCTACCTCTACCAACCCTATACGTTTCACCTGCAGCGTAATTCTGCCCACCTGCTGCGCAACATCACCGGGGAGGTCGGAATGCTGACCTCTGTTCTCATGAGCACGTTCATGGTCATTACGGAAGTGCTGGTCCTCGTCGGGGTGACGCTCTTGCTGTTTCTGGTTGAGCCGCTGGGCACACTAGTGGTGGCTGTCGTACTTGGCACCGCAGCGTGGCTGTTTACTCGCGTTACGCGCGGGCGGATATTGCGTTGGGGCACGGCACGGCAACACCACGACATACTGCGTGTTCAGCACCTGCAGCAGGGGCTAAGCGGCATCAAGGATCTCAAGCTGCTTGGGCGGGAACAGGAGTTTCTCGACCAGCACGATTTGCACAACATCCGCAGCGCAAAGGCCGCCGAGTCCCAGGCTACGTTGCAGCAGATGCCGCGACTGGTGTTGGAGTTGCTGGCAGTCGTCGGGCTTGCGCTGCTGGTGATGAGCATCATAGGGCAAGCCGAACGCGGACTCGACAGCGTGGTGCCGACGCTGGCATTGTTTGCGGTAGCCGCATTCAGGCTGATGCCGTCTGTGAACCGGATCCTTGCCGCGATGCAGGCAGTTCGATTCGGGCTGCCTGTGATCAATACGTTGCACGGAGAACTTGGGCTTGCACAGGCAGCACGGGAGCAGGAAATCGGGCTCCACGGTGCGCAGGAGTTCCACGGAGTCGTGCAGCTGAAAAACATCAAATATGGCTACGCCGGCGGGACCAAACTCGCGCTGAACGACGTATCGTTGCAGATCAATCACGGCGAATGCGTTGGCCTCATCGGGTCGAGTGGCTCGGGCAAGAGCACATTGGTCGACGTGATGCTTGGCCTGCTGACGCCAAACTCGGGGACGGTGGCAGTAGACGGGCAGGATATACAGCGAAACTTGCGTCGGTGGCAGAGTCAGATCGGCTATGTGCCGCAGTCGATATACTTGACCGACGATGCACTCCGGAACAACGTGGCGTTCGGGCTGCCCGATGCAGAAATTGACGATGCGGCCGTGCGCCGTGCGATCAAGGACGCACAACTGGATCATTTTGTTGCCGACTTGCCGGACGGGCTCGATACGGTCGTCGGTGAGCGCGGTATCCGACTCTCGGGGGGGCAGCGGCAACGGATTGGTATTGCGCGGGCGCTGTACCATGACCCCGCCGTCTTGGTGCTGGACGAGGCGACCAGTGCGCTGGATACGGAAACCGAGCGAGGCGTCATGCAGGCCGTTACCGCGCTGCGGGGCAGCAAGACAATTTTGGTGATAGCTCATCGCTTGACCACCGTCGAACACTGCGACCGCTTGTATCAAATTGAGAATGGCGAGGTAGTGGCGGAGGGAACGCCGGCGGCGGTTCTATTGCGTCACCGAACAACGATAGCTCCTCCGGCGCGCTGACTCGCGGCCGAGCGGTGAATTTGGATTGCAGCCACAACCTTGGTCAAGCACGTTTCAATAAACGATTGGCAAGCAGATGAAGAAAATTCTTGTTACCGGCGCTGACGGTTTTATCGGTTCTCATTTGACGGAAGCCCTAGTCCGCAAGGGCTATGAGGTTCGTGCCTTCGTCCAATACAATTCCTTCAACTCTTGGGGCTGGCTTGACAGTTGCGCCACCGATGTGGTCGGGCGTTTCGAAGTATTCTCTGGTGACGTGCGTGACCCTAACGGAGTAGCGCAAGCGATGCAAGGTTGCGAAGCGGTTTTGCACCTTGCGGCGCTGATCGCAATACCCTTCTCTTATCATTCACCCGACACCTACGTAGAAACCAATATTAAGGGCACGCTTAACGTGTTGCAGGCTGCGCGTGCCGTCGGGGCCGGACGCATAATTCATACATCTACAAGCGAAGTGTATGGCACCTCCCGCTTTGTCCCCATCACTGAAGCCCATCCGCTGCAGGGCCAGTCACCGTACGCGGCGACCAAGATCGCTGCCGACCAGCTGGCGTACTCCTTCTACGCCTCCTTCGGTTTGCCAGTAGTAATTGTCCGACCGTTCAACACCTACGGGCCACGGCAGTCTGCGCGCGCCGTGATCCCCACGATCATCACGCAGATTGCCGCCGGCAAGCGCCAGATCAAGCTGGGTGCGGTGGCGCCGACACGCGATTTCAATTACGTGAACGACACCGTTGCCGGATTTATTGCCGCGCTCGAGTCTGACAGCGGACTTGGCGAGGTCGTAAACTTCGGCAGCAACTTCGAAATCTCGATCGGTGATACGGCATTCTTGATTGCCGATGTTATGAACGCGGAAATCGAGATCGTGACCGAGGAGGCGCGCCTGCGTCCCGAAAACTCGGAAGTCGAGCGGCTTTGGGCGTCCAATACCAAGGCGCACGATTTGTTCCGCTGGCGGCCGAATTACGGAGGCCGTGAGGGCTTCAGGCGCGGTCTAGAGGAAACCGTAAAGTGGTTCACGCAGGCACAGAACCTGCGCGGATACAAAGCGGACATCTATAACCTATGAATATGCCACGCTCTGCTCGAAATCAAGCCGTGCGGGTTAAGGCTCAGGAGGTCGTGGCGGCGATTGCGTCCGTAGCCGGCACTGCACCGGCCGTCCTGCACGAGCCGTGCTTCGCCGGTAACGAATGGCAGTATCTCAAAGAGTGTCTAGACTCTACCTATGTGTCCTCGGTTGGACAATTCGTTGATCGGTTCGAGGCGGATCTTGCTGCATATACCGGCGCGAGACACGCGGTAGCCGTGGTCAATGGCACAGCAGCACTGCATATCGCGCTCAAGATTGCTGGCGTGCAGCCTGCGGACGAGGTCTTGGTGCCAGCGCTTACTTTTGTCGCGACGGCCAATGCCGTTAGTTACTGTGGCGCTACGCCGCATTTCGTTGACAGCGAGGCGGCGACGCTAGGTATGTCGGCGGGCGCATTGCGTGAATATCTGAAGACTGTTGCCGAGCTGCGTCAGGGCTCATGTGTCAATCGGCAAACTGGCCGACCGATTCGTGCACTAATCCCAATGCATACTTTCGGACACCCGACAGATATCAATGGGCTGCTCGCGGTGGCGCACGATTTCAAGCTTGTCCTGATTGAGGATGCGGCCGAGTCTCTGGGTAGTTACTATCATGGGCAGCACACCGGCACCTTCGGATTGATGGGCACCTTAAGCTTCAATGGCAACAAGACTATCACCACTGGTGGCGGTGGCGCGATCCTGACCAACGACGAGAATCTGGCGCGTAAGGCGAAACACATCACTACGACGGCCAAGATCCCGCACCGCTGGGCTTACGAACACGATGAAATTGGCTACAACTATCGCTTGCCTAATCTGAACGCTGCGCTGGGATGTGCCCAGCTGGAACAGATGCCGGTTTTTTTGGCTGCCAAGCGTCGCCTCTTCGAGGCATATCGTAATGCGTTCGCTGCTATCGATGGCATGTGTGTGGTGAATGAGCCTGCTGGATGTCGCAGTAACTTTTGGTTACAGGCGCTGCAACTCGACAGCGACAACGCGTCGTTGCGCGATGCAATACTCGAATCAACGGCCGACGCTGGATACATGACGCGGCCGGCTTGGACGCCTATGCATCGCCTGCAGCCCTACACATCTTGCCCAAGAGCCGCGCTGACTACCGTTGATTCACTTGAACGGCGCCTGATTAACATACCGAGCAGCGTAGGTCTGGCTGCACGTTTCGCATGAAAAAATTACGCTCCATGAATAAGTAGTGGATTTGAATATGACATCTAAGGTTGAGGCAAACACTTCTCCTGGCCTCGTTTTCGAAGCGCGGGAACTGAATCTATCATCGTTGCCACGAGTCGATTGCCATTTACACACATCATGGACAGATGGTGCCGCTACCGTCGGTGAGGTCTATCGCGCTGCGGTCGATAACGGTCTTGCGACAGTGCTTTACAGTGAGCATAGTCGAAAGACCAGTACGGATTGGTTCTACAAATTTGCGGAAGAAGTTCGGTCTTTGCCGGATTCCCCCTGTAAGGCCTATGTGGGAACAGAGGTCAAAGTAGAGTCACGTGATGGAGATATTGACACCTCTCCGGAGATAAGTGATTACTGCGACTTCGTTATGGCTAGTGTACATCGCTTTATCGACGCTGACGGCAAGACGGTGCAATTCGTCGAGACAGATCCGAACCAAGCAGTGGATCTCGAATACGCGCTGACGTGGGCCGTTTTGGCTAATCCTCAAGTTGACATTCTGGGTCACATGTTCGGCATGAGCTACCGTCGTTTCGGACAGACGCCGCCAGACGAGAAGATCAAGCAGCTCATTGTCCGTGCGGCCGAATTCGGTGTCGCCGTTGAAGTCAACTCTTACTACCATCCGAACGCGTTGAGGATGGTGCGCTGGTGTCAGGAATTCGGCGCCCGCATTTCCTTCGGTTCTAACGCGCATGATTTGCAGGACGTGGGCGCCATCATGCGGATGCTTCAAAAAGAGCTTGCCAATGCGTAAACCCTGCCGCGTACTCGTCACTGGCGCTGGCAGTGGCGTAGGGCAAGGTATCGTGAAAGCGCTCCGTATTTCCGATCTGCCGGTGGTGCTGGTCGGCGCTGATATTGCCTTGATGAATGCTGCGCTTTATCGAACGGATGAGGCCGTTATTATTCCGCGCGTGGAAACTGCGGGAGCACTAGACCAAATAATTGCCCTACTAGGGCGACTGGAAATCCACGTTGTTATGGTTGGCTCCGAGTTCGATCTTGCTTTTTTTTCGGAGAACCGTGAAGAAATCGAACGTCAGACCGGTGCGTTGGTCATCGTGGCTATGCCGGAGACGGTGGCGATTGCCGACGACAAGTGGGCAACCACTGAGTTTTTGCGCAAGAACGGACTTCCCTATGCCGAGGCCCACTTGCCACAGGATCAGAATCACGCCGTGCGCGTGGCGGACGAATGGGGGTATCCGATCGTGCTGAAAACCCGGCGCGGTACGTCGTCGCGACATGTACACATTGTCAAGGACCGCGCGCAACTTCTCGAGCACTTCGACTCTACGCCCCTGCCTATGCTGCAACGCGTGATCGATATTCCATCTTCGCAACTGGGCAGCGAATATACCTGCAGCATTTTCAAGGCGGCGAATGGCGACATGATCGGGCCGTTTACTGCGCGCCGCACCGTTCGCGGCGGAACGTCCTGGCATATCGAGGTGGCACCTTTCGAGGTTCTGCACCCGCCATTGCTGGCGATCGCGGAGGCTATTGACTTCATTGGATCGTTGAACGTCCAATTGATGCTGACTGTGCGAGGAGCCATTCCCTTTGAATTGAACGCGCGTTTTTCCGGAACCACCGCTGTGCGTGCGCACTTCGGTTTTAACGAACCGGCGATGGCGTTGCGCAGCTTTTTCTACAAGGAAAAAATTGCCGAACCCCAAATTCGTTCGGGTGTCGCCATGCGCTATCATGAAGAAGTATTCGTTGAGAAGGTAAGCGCAGACAGCCTGTCTCTTGGTCACAGAGGAGTTGTCAATCCGTGGTTCTAGGTAGAATCGGCCTTACCGGCGCCACTGGCATGCTGGGGCGGCATCTGCACGCTGCGCTCGACGCGGAAGGGGCAAAGGTTGTCGCAGTTTCCCGCGCCAGCAACGGCGAGGTTGCGGGCTGGGACTTGGCCGAATGGCTGGAGTCTACGGATCTGGATCGGCTGTTTCCGGAGGTGCAAGCTGTGGTACATGCGGGCGCTCAGGTGCAGCCATCGGGCGATGTTGATCAAGCGCACATGTTCGACGCAAATGTCCGGGCCTGCCTAAATCTTGGGCAATGGGCCCTCGCGCGCGGCATACCGCTGGCCTATATCTCTGGGGCGATTGTTTACGCGGACCCGTGTTTGCCTATGCAGGACGAGTCTGCGGAGCTCGGTTGGAGCGGTTTGGGCGGCTTCTATGGTTTGTCCAAACTGCTTGCCGAAGACGTGCTGGCGCGTCTGCGTCCAAAAGGATTGAAGCTTGCTTTGATCAGACCGACATCGATTTACGGACAGGGCATTGGTGAGGAGAAAATGGTCCGCCGCTTCCTGTCCATCGCCGCCAGGGATGGCGTGATCGAATTGAACGAGCCCACCGAGGATCGCGTCGACCTGGTGCATGCGGCCGATGTTGCCAGCGCAACCGTAGCGGTGCTGGTGCGGGAGTGCTGGGATACCTTGAATGTGTCATCGGGCAATCCCGTGTCTATCAAGACGTTGGCCCAAGCCTGTGTGGATGTTGCTGGTAGCGGGCGGATTTCGGTGACGGGTCAAACGCCGCCGGGATACAAGCCCTCAGTTAAATTTTCGTTGAATATCAGTCGCGCTCAGGAGCGCCTCGGCTGGACGCCGGGCATCGGCATCCACCAGGGACTGGAAATGCTATTGCGTGAACAATACCTTGCAGATCCGCGGCAAGTGGATAGTTGAACGTGAGCAAGACCTTCATCATTGCGGAAGTGGGCGTTAATCATAACGCCGACCTAGATATGGCTTACGGATTGATCGACGCTGCCGTGGCGGCTGGGGCGGATGCGATCAAATTCCAGACTGCAATTCCTGAACTGGTTGCGACGAATCTGGCGCAAAAAGCCGGTTATCAGAAGAAAACTTCGGACGCGGCAGAGTCGCAACTCGACATGATCCGTCGCATCCATTTTCCGATCGATGTGTATCGGGACTTGAAAAAGCGCTGCGAGAGCAAAGGCATCATTTTTTTTTCCTCA
>JBFKCU010000064.1:0-10087 GCA_041620115.1 Burkholderiales bacterium
ATTACGCTGGGCAAGAAACCGACGCTGGCGAACCGCCGCCTTGCGTTCGATCGCCTGCGCGACCGCGAAAACGTGGTCAAGTTGTTTGATTTGCTGGGCCCGCGTTTTGCCAAACGCAATGGCGGCTACCTGCGCATTCTGAAGTTCGGTTTCCGCAAGGGCGATAATGCGCCGATGGCTTACGTCGAATTGATGGATCGGCCGGAAGGCGAGACTGACACCAAGGCGGATGCTTCGAACTGATTGTTGGATCCCATAAAAAAACCGGGCTTTGCCCGGTTTTTTTATGAGAATTTTCTACGCGAAATGTATAAATTCTATTTATAAACAATAAGTTATAGTCGATCTGTTCCGGGTGATCAGATGATAAGTATCACGCGGTAATCATTAACGTTGGTGCGCGTCGGGCCGGTGACCAGCAGATCACCTGTCGCCTCAAAAAACCGGTAGGCGTCGTTCTGTTCGAGCAATCCGACCGGATCAAGGTGTTTGCGCGCAGCGCGTTGCAGGATATCCGGCCCAAATACAGCGCCTGCATTGTCCTCCGAACCGTCAATGCCGTCGGTGTCGCCCGCCAGCGCATGGACGCCCGCGGTACCATTAAGATCGATAGCGAGCGACAGCAGAAATTCGGCGCAGCGGCCACCGCGCCCCTGTCCGCGTACGGTGACGGTACATTCGCCACCCGAAATCAATGCGACCGGCGCGGTCCACGGTACCCCATGTTGCCGGATCTCACGGGCGAGGGCGGCGTAAACCTTGGCCACTTCGCGGGCCTCGCCGGTCACGGAATCGCCGAGTATCGCGGGTGTGATGCCATGGCTGCGAAAATAATCGGCGGCTGCCTGTAACGATTGCCGGGCGGTCGCGATCATACGGTTTTCCGTTCTTGCAAATGCGCGGTCACCCGGTTTAGGGGTTTCCGCGATCTCACCCCGTACGCCACGCGCCAAGTGGGCGGAGATTGCCGGAGGGGGCTGAACGGCATAACGCGCAAGAATACCGACGGCATCCTGATAGGTGGAGGGATCAGGCGCGCACGGGCCTGATGCAATATGTGTGGGGTCGTCTCCGGTCACATCGGAGACCACCAGCGCCAGCACCGGAGCGCGTGATGCTGCGGCCAGCCGCCCGCCCTGAATGGATGAGAGGTGTTTTCGTACCGTATTCATGGCCTGAATGGGCGCGCCGGACCGCAGCAACTGCCGGGTGACCTGTTTCAGATCAGCCATCGCGACCCCCTCCGCCGGCAGCGACAACAGGCTGGAACCGCCGCCTGAAACCAGAACCAGCAGGAGATCCTGGGGCGTCAGCGCCTTGACGCGTTTTAGAACCTCGATCGCGGCCTGTTCACCAGCGGCATCGGGGACCGGATGACCCGCTTCGATCACGGTGATGCGGTTGGTCAGCAGTCCGTGCTGATAGCGTGTAATGACCAGGCCATCAAGAGGAGCATTCGCCGGCCAGGACTGTTCCACCGCCAGCGCCATTGATGCCGCAGCTTTGCCGGCACCCACCACCAGCGTGCGTCCTTTGGGAGGCGCAGGCAGGTGTGCCGGAAGCGTTTTCAACGGATCAGCGGCAGCAAGTGCAGCGGAAAAGCTGCCGGTGAGCAGTTCGCGGGCGCGTTCGGCGTTCATGGCAGCACGGCGCTCAGATAAGTGCCGGTATGGCTCTGGTCATTGGCGGCGACGACCTCGGGGGGGCCTTCCGCAATGATACGGCCGCCGCCGCCGCCGCCCTCGGGACCGAGATCAATGATCCAGTCGGCGGTTTTGATCACATCCAGATTGTGCTCTATGACGACGATGGTGTTGCCGTGGTCGCGCAGTCGGTGCAGCACACGCAACAGCAGGTCAATATCGTGGAAATGCAGGCCGGTGGTCGGTTCATCCAGAATGTAAAGTGTGCGCCCGGTATCCCGCTTCGACAGTTCCAGCGCGAGTTTGACGCGCTGTGCTTCGCCACCGGACAGCGTAGTCGCGCTCTGTCCCAGCGTGATATAGCCTAGGCCCACATCCATCAGCGTCTGCAGTTTGCGGGCGACCGTTGGCACGGCACTGAAAAACTCGACCGCCTGTTCCACGTTCATGGCCAGCACTTCATGAATCGTCCGCCCCTTGTAGCGGATATCCAGCGTTTCCCGGTTATAGCGCCGGCCGTGACAGGTGTCACAGGGTACGTAGATATCCGGCAGGAAGTGCATTTCAACCTTCAATACGCCGTCGCCCTGGCAGGCCTCACAGCGCCCGCCCTTGACGTTGAATGAAAACCGACCGGCACCGTAACCGCGTGCACGCGCTTCAGGCACACCGGCGAAAAGGTCGCGAATCGGCGTGAAAAGCCCGGTGTACGTCGCGGGGTTGGAGCGCGGCGTCCGGCCGATCGGGCTCTGGTCGACGTTTACGACCTTGTCGAAAAATTCGGTGCCTTCGATGGCCGTGCAGGGCGCCGGTTCCACGTTACTGCCATAGAGGTCACGCGCGACTGACTGGTACAGTGTGTCATTCACCAGGGTGGATTTTCCCGAGCCCGAGACACCCGTAACGCAGGTAAAGAGCCCGACCGGAATACCAACACTAACGTCTTTCAGATTGTTGCCGCGGGCGCCGCTGATTATCAGTTGCCGTTTCGGATTGATATGGTGCCGCAGTGCCGGGACATCGATCCGCCGCCGCCCCGAAAGATACTGGCCGGTCAGCGACTCTGCATGGGCCGTGATGTCGGCAGGTGTTCCTTCGGCGATGACGCTGCCGCCGTGTTCACCGGCCCCCAGACCCATGTCCACGACGTGATCGGCGTTCATGATGGCATCCTGATCGTGTTCGACGACAATGACCGAGTTGCCAATGTCACGCAGACGCTTCAGCATGCCCAGCAGACGCGAGTTGTCACGCTGATGCAGACCGATCGACGGCTCATCAAGCACGTACATCACACCGGTCAGGCCCGAACCGATCTGGCTCGCGAGGCGGATGCGTTGTGCTTCACCACCGGACAGCGTGTCGGCAGAACGCTCGAGCGACAGGTAATCGAGACCGACGTCGACAAGGAAGCGCAGGCGATTGCGGATTTCACCGGCGATTTTCTCGGCAATGGTGCGTTTTGCGCCCGCAAGCGAAAGGTTTTCGAAGAACTTCATCGCATCGCCCAACTGCAGCGCCGACAGTGCGTAAATCGGCTGTCCGGCAACCATCACGTGGCGGGCCTCCGCGCGCAGGCGCGTCCCGTGGCAATCCGGGCACTGCTGTGTGTTCAGGTATTTGGCCAGCTCTTCGCGCACCACGGGTGAATCCGTTTCGCGATGGCGGCGTTCCAGGTTGGGGATGACGCCTTCAAACGCATGCTCGCGGACATACGACTTTCCCCGTTCCCCGGCATACGTGAACTCGATTTGTGTCTTTCCGGAACCGTAAAGCACTGCGTCACGCGCGGTGTCCGGCAGCTCGTTGAACGGGGTCTCGATGTCGAAACCATAGTGCGCTGCCAGACTCTGCAGCATCTGGAAATAAAACTGGTTGCGACGATCCCAACCTTTGATGGCACCGGACGCAAGCGACATTTCTGGGAAGGCGGCAATCCGCTTCGGATCAAAAAAACTGATTGCACCCAGTCCATCGCAGCGCTGGCAGGCGCCGGCGGGGTTGTTGAACGAGAACAGCCGTGGCTCGAGCTCCGGTGAAGAGAATCCGCACGCAGGGCAGGAAAGACGCGCTGAGAACACCTGTTCGTGGCCGCTGTCCATGTCAACGGCCAGAGCGCGCCCGTCGGCGTGGTGCAGCGCCGTTTCGAATGATTCTGCGAGGCGTTGGCGGATATCCGGCCGCACCTTGATCCGGTCCACCACGACGTCTACCGTGTGTTTGACGTTTTTCTTCAATGGCGGCACTGAGTCAATGTCATAAACCGTGCTGTCGATCCGCACCCTGACGAAACCCTGGGCGCGCAATTCATCGATCAGCGCAGACTGTTCGCCCTTGCGGTCATTGATCACCGGCGCGAGGATCATCAGGCGTGTGTCTTCAGGTTGCTGCATCACGTGGTCGACCATCTGTGCGATCGATTGCGCGGCGAGCACTGTGCCGTGCTCGGGGCAATGCGGATCGCCGATCCGCGCGTACAACAGCCGCAGGTAATCGTGAATCTCGGTCACAGTGCCCACGGTGGAGCGGGGGTTGTGACTGGAAGCTTTCTGTTCGATGGCAATGGCCGGTGACAAACCTTCGATAAGGTCGACATCTGGCTTTTCCATCAACTGCAGGAACTGGCGGGCATAAGCCGAAAGCGATTCCACGTATCGCCGCTGTCCTTCGGCATAGAGTGTGTCGAAGGCGAGGGAGGATTTGCCGGATCCCGAAAGACCGGTGATTACCACCAGTCGGTTTCGCGGCAGATCCAGATTGATGTTCTTCAGGTTGTGCGTGCGCGCCCCGCGCACGCGTATCTGCCCGACATGATCCGGCGGTACGGGAACACTGCGCTGCGTCAATTGCGTCGGCAGCGAGACGAGTTTCGGCGGCGTTGAACGTGCTGTCATATCAGGCCGTAAAGGTAAACCTGTTAATATACGCCCTTCGGCCGTCTCACCCAACTGTTTACCAGAAACGCGTCCCACACCGATTATTCAATGTCGTCTCGCAGCAAAATGACCCCGCTGGAGCTGCGGGCCAGCATCGGATTGTCGGGAATTTTCGGATTACGGCTGCTCGGGATGTTCGTGATACTGCCGGTGTTCGCGATTTACGCAGAGCAACTGCCCGGCGGCGACGACCTGACACTGGTGGGCATTGCCATCGGTGCGTACGGCCTCACGCAGGCTATTCTGCAAATTCCTTTCGGTTGGTGGTCGGATCGTTATGGCCGCAAGACCGTGGTCTACGTGGGCCTGGTGATATTCGCCGTAGGCAGTTTTGTTGCAGCGCTGGCGCCGAACATTTACATCGTCATACTGGGGCGTATCCTGCAGGGCGCCGGGGCAATTTCGGCGGCGGTCATCGCCATGACCGCCGATCTCACCCGCGAGGAGCAGCGCGCCAAGGCGATGGCGATGATCGGCTCGACGATCGGCGCGTCATTTGCACTGTCGCTGATTGCAAGCCCGTGGCTCAGTCGCGTGATCGGCGTGCCTGGAATTTTCACATTGACCGGCGTGCTGGCGCTGGCCGCGATCATCGTCATGTGGCGCTTTATTCCGGACGCGCCGGCATCGCCACCGGCGCCGGGCCGGGCGCTGAAGGATTTCTGGGCAGTTCTGAAAGATCCGCAGCTGGCACGTCTGAACTGGGGCATTTTTGCATTGCACGCCGTGCTCATGGCGTTATTCATAATGGTGCCATTCAGCCTGCGCGATGCCGAATTGCCGGTGTCCGAGCATTGGAAAGTTTATCTTCCGGTGATGCTGGGCTCATTCGTGCTCATGCTGCCGCCGATCATGCGGGCAGGGGATCCGGAGCCGCTACGGCGCTGGTTCATCGCCGCAGTCGCGCTGCTGCTTGCCGGCCATCTGGCGCTCCCGTGGCTTACCGGAAATCTCTGGCTGTTGTCCCTGTTTCTGCTGGCATTTTTTACGCCTTTCAATGTACTTGAAGCGATGCTGCCCACGTTGACGACACGGCTGGCGCCGGCGCATGCAAAGGGCACGGCGCTCGGTGTGTACAGCAGTATCCAGTTTTTCGGCACCTTTGTCGGCGCCGCCGCGGGCGGGTTTCTGTATCATCACTGGGGCGTTTCCGGCGTGATCGCGTTTGACGGGCTGCTGCTGGCGATCTGGCTTATACTCGCGTTCGGCCTGCGTGTGCCCGCGCTGCCATCCGGACGGGTGTAAACGCCGTCGCGGCTACGGGCGTTGCTGGAAAAATCCAAGCGTTAAAAGTAAAAGGAAAACCTTATGGCATCGGTTAACAAGGTGATTTTGATCGGCAATCTGGGCGCTGATCCGGAAACGCGTTACCTGCCCAGCGGAGATGCGGTAACCAATATCCGCATTGCGACGACTGAAAACTGGAAAGACAAGAGCGGCGACAAGCAGGAGCATACCGAGTGGCACCGGATCTCATTCTTCGGTCGGCTTGCCGAGGTGGCGGGCGAATATCTGAAGAAAGGGTCCCCGGTTTACGTCGAAGGTCGCATCCGTACCCGCAAGTGGCAGGACAAGGAAGGACAGGATCGGTACTCGACGGAAATTGTTGCCGATCGGATGCAGCTTCTGGGCGGACGCGGTGGCGGCGAGGGTGGCGGTGGCGGCGGGCGGGAACCTGCAGCCGCCGGCGGTGGCGGTAAAGCACCGGCCAAGAAAAGCGGCGGCAGCTTTGACGACATGGATGACGATATTCCGTTCTAGATTCCGGAACGTCGTTTTGAAAGCCGGGCTGCTGCCCGGCTTTTTTATTGCAGTGTTTCCGGACGCGGCATTCAGTGAATGGTTTGCAATAGTCTGGCCGCGTGCTGCGCGATGACCATTTCCTCATCCGTGGGGATGACGCAGACACTGACACGACTGTTGGCGGTTGAAATCAACGGCGCGTCGATTTTATTGGCGGCCAGGTCCAGTTCAACGCCCAGCCAGGCAAGTTTCGCGCAGATTTTTTTGCGGATCGGCGCGGCATGTTCGCCGATACCCCCGGTGAAAACCAGTGCATCCAGGCCCTCCAGTGCGGCGACAAGCGCGCCTGTCTCCAGCACCGCGCGATACACAAACAGTTCGATCGCGGCAATTGCGCGCGGATCGGCGCTGCCAAGCAGCGTGCGCATGTCGTTGCTGGTTTCGGATATGCCGAGCAGCCCCGACTTACGGTAGAGCATGTCCTCGACCTCTCCGGACGACATGCCCTTCTCGCGCATCAGATAAAACAGCACACCGGGATCAATGGTGCCGCAGCGGGTGCCCATGACCAGACCATCCAGCGTGCTGAAACCCATGGTGGTAGCCATGCTGCGGCGGCCATGCAGCGCACACAGACTTGCGCCGTTACCGAGATGCGCGACGATCACGCGCCCGTCTGCGGACGGCCCAAGGACGGCGGGCAGCCTGCCGGCGATGAATTCGTATGACAGGCCGTGGAAGCCGTAGCGGCGCAGGCCGCCGGCGGTTACCTTTGGTGGCAGCGCAATCGCCTGTGCGACGGCGGGTTGGGCGCGGTGAAAGGCGGTGTCAAAGCAGGCGACTTGCGCCAGTTTCGGACGCAGTCTGAGCAGCGCGCTGATTGCGGCCAAGTTGTGCGGCTGATGCAGTGGTGCCAGCGGCGATAGCGCAGCCAGTCGGGCCAGAGTCCGGGAATCGATCACCACCGGCGCGTCGTAATGCTCACCGCCATGCACCACCCGATGGCCGGCACCCAGCAGGTGGCGGGCATGCCCGCCCGCCTCCAGCCAGTCGAACAGCCAAGCCAGGGCTTTCTCGTGGGTCAGCGGGCCGGCAGGCAGATCTCCGGACAGAGGGCCGTCGTCGTTTCCGGCGTTAAAGGTTGCCGTTGCGCCGAGGCCCGATATCATGCCCTGAACCGTGCGCCTGAGCGGATCGGTCGTGGTAAAAACGGCGAACTTGATACTCGAGGAGCCGGCGTTGAGGATCAGAATATGGCGAGGCATCAAGAGGGGGCTCAGAAAAAGGGCTTATTGTTCAGCGGGCTAGCTTAGGGGGATTGTGCCGTGACTGATGCGCTGCGCCAAGCCGCGCGCCGCCGGGGCTTGAATTACCGGGTGGCGCCCCGATATCCGCGAGAAGCTTCTGTAACCTTCTAAGGTATAATGCTTTTTTAGCTTTTTTCAGGCTGCGCCATGCCAATTTACGAATACCGATGCCAGGCGTGCGGTTTCCAGAAGGAATTTCTGCAACGCATCAATGCCGCTCCGATGACGGATTGTCCGGAGTGCGGAAAACAAACACTTAGCAAGATGGTCAGCGCCGCTGGATTTCAGCTGAAAGGCAGCGGCTGGTATGCGACGGACTTCAAGAACAAGAGCGGCAACAAGCCAGCCGATACCAAATCCGCTGGCGCGCCCAAGAAGGACGAACCCAAGGCCGAAGCGTCTCCCGGCGCCGGAGCAACTCCCGCCGCCAGCTAAGCCCGCCGTGGCCTGGGTTTGCAACGGGGGCGCCAAAGGCGGATGTTCGCGGCTTTCACCGGGTACGCGTTACGACGAATTTCATGTTCAGAAAGATTCCCATCAGGAAATACATCATTACCGGGCTGCTGATCTGGGTGCCCCTGGTGATTACGTTGTGGGTGCTCAACCTGCTCGTTGGCACCATGGATCAGTCGTTGCAACTGCTGCCGCCGCAATTTCTGACGGAGAACTGGCTGGGCGTGCACGTGCCCGGTCTGGGGGTGCTCCTGACGATCGTGATCGTATTTTCAACAGGGGTGCTTGCCGCCAACATTCTGGGTCAGCGGCTGGTGATTTTCTGGGAAAGCATTCTCGCGCGCATTCCTGTCGTAAACGCAATTTACAATAGCGTTAAGCAGGTCAGCGACACGCTTTTTTCCGGTACCGGGCATGCCTTCCGCAAGGTGCTGCTGGTGCATTATCCCCATCCCCAGGCCTGGTCGCTGGCTTTTCAGACCAATGTTCCGGTGGACGTGGCGGAGCGCCTGCCGGATGAATATGTTGCGGTATTCATTCCGACCACGCCCAGTCCGGTCAACGGATTCTATTTTTATGTGCGGCGTGAAGATGTAATTGAGCTCGACATGTCCGTCGATGCCGCTTTCAAATACATCGTCTCGATGGGCGTAGTCGCGCCGACCAGTTCAGGCAACGGCAATGTCCTGCTGCCTGATGACGTAAAAAACAAACTTATCTGATACCGAACAAACATGGCCAAGCGCAGCAACTACTGCGGGTTGATTGACCGCAAATACCTCGACCAGACTGTGATTTTGTGCGGCTGGGTACACCGCCGCCGTGATCATGGCGGCGTTATTTTCATCGATCTGCGCGACCGTGAGGGTCTGGTGCAGATTGTCTGCGACCCTGATCGTGCCGAGACCTTTAAGACGGCCGACAGCCTGCGCAATGAGTTCGTCGTTTGCGTTACCGGCAAGGTGCGTGAGCGGCCCGCAGGCACGACCAATACCAATCTGGTTAGCGGCGAAATCGAAGTGCTCGCGGTCGATCTCGAGGTGCTCAATGCATCACAGACGCCACCGTTCATGATGGACGATGAGCAGTTGTCGGAGAATGTCCGGCTGCAATACCGTTTTCTCGATCTGCGGCGGCCGCAGATGCAGAGCCATATGCGATTGCGCCATCGCGCCAGCCGGGCGATCCGGAACTATCTGGACGATCACGGCTTCATCGATATCGAGACGCCGATGCTCTACAAATCGACCCCCGAGGGGGCGCGCGAGTTTCTGGTGCCCTCGCGCATGCACGACGGGCAGTTTTACGCGCTGCCGCAGTCCCCCCAATTGTTCAAGCAGTTGCTGATGGTCGCCGGCTATGACCGCTATTACCAGATCGTCAAATGCTTCCGCGACGAGGACCTGCGCGCTGACCGCCAGCCGGAATTCACGCAGATCGATATTGAGACCTCGTTTCTCGATGAACGCGAAATCCAGGATCTGATGGAGGGTCTGATCCGGCATCTGTTCCAGACCGTACTTGACGTTGACCTGGGCGAATTCCCGCGGCTGACCTATGCGGAGGCAATGTCGCGCTTTGGTTCGGACAAGCCCGATTTACGGGTCAAGCTGGAGCTGACGGATCTGAGCGATTTGATGACGCAGGTCGATTTCAAGGTGTTCAAACAGGCGATAGCGCTCAAGGATGGCCGCGTGGTCGCCCTGCGCGTCCCCGGTGGCGCAGCGCTGACACGCAAGGAAATCGACGAATACACCGCGTTCGTGGGGATCTACGGTGCGAAGGGGCTGGCGTACATCAAGGTCAACGAGGTTACCAAGCTCAATGACGAGGGCTTGCAGTCGCCGATCGTCAAGTTCCTGCCGCAGCCGGTTCTGGCGGAAATCCTTGCCCGTACCGGCGCCGTCAACGGCGACCTGATTTTTTTTGGCGCCGACCGCAAGAAAGTCGTTTGCGACGCGCTGGGGGCGTTGCGGGTCAAGGTCGGCCATGAGAAGGGCCACGC
>JBFKCU010000065.1:0-10032 GCA_041620115.1 Burkholderiales bacterium
CAAGGATGATGACGTCCGGCTCGTGTACGATGGCCTGCGCAATGCCGACGCGCTGCTGGTAACCTTTGGACAGCGTACCGATCAGCTTCCTGCTGACCTGCGCGAGGCCGCAGCGTTGCAGGGCCTTATTGACGGCTGCCGCACGATCGTCCCGGGCGACGCGATGCAATCGCGCGACGAAGTGCAGAAACTCGCTGACATTGAACTCCCGGTACAGCGGTGGCGTCTCCGGAAGATAGCCGATGCGTGCCTTGGCTTTCTCCGGTTTTTCGAGCAGGTCGATGTCACAGATACTGATCTGTCCGGCGCTGGGCGCGAGGTTGCCGGTGAGCATCTGCATCGTCGTGGTCTTGCCGGCGCCGTTGGGGCCGAGCAGACCGACCACTTCGCCGCGCCGCACGTCCAGATCAAGCGCGGAGACGGCGGTATGGGAGCCAAAGCGGCGGGACAGACCCCTGGCACAGATGGTCAAAGCGGGGTCGGCTGGATTCATTAACGGCGAAAAGTGTGTTGCCCGGCGGCACGTTGCCTTGTGGTAAGCATCAAATATACCTAATATGTGCCTCAATATGTAACTCATTATGCAGGGGTTCGCGGACCCCGTGGCAGGAAAGGTTGCCCGGCTGCCGTCACTGCCCGGGCATTCAAACAATCCATGAAACAGATCAGACTCACAGCACTGAGCATCAGTCTGGCGCTGGGTGCCTGTGCACAGCCACCGGTAAAGCCGGATGCCGCTGCGGCGCCGGCTGCCGTCGACCAACAGCCCCTGCCCAAGGTGGTGACCCGGGCGCCGCAACCGCGCACAGTGCCGCTGCCCAAGGTCGAGTTGACCGAAGCGATTTTGTTCAAGCTGACATTGGCGGAGATTGCCGCGCAGCGCGGGCAGCCGCATGTGGCGGTGCCGGCATTCCTGGAAGTTGCGCGCGAGACCAAAGATCCGCGGGTCGCGCGCCGCGCAACCGAGATTGCCTGGAATGCGCGCTTCCTGCCGGCCGCGCTGGAAGCGGCGACGCTGTGGCTGCAGGCTGATCCGGATTCAGCGCGCGCGCAGCAGACGATGATTGCGCTGCTGGTAAATCAGTCGCGACTCGATGACGCGATTCCGCACCTTGAGAAATGGCTGGGCCGCGATGCGGCGAATGTCGGGCAGAATTTCATGCAGCTCTCGACGCTGCTGGCCGGACACAAGGACAAGGCGGCCATACTCCGTCTGTTGCGGACACTGGCCGAGCGGTATCCACTTCTGCCCGAGGCCAGCCTGACGGTGGCGCAAGCGGCGTGGAATGCCAACGATCCGGCGGCGGCGCTGGAGGCCGCGCGCAACGCACTCCGGCTCAGGCCCGACTGGGAACTTGCCGCGCTGTTTCAGGCGCAGGCTTTGCAGCGTGACTCCGTTGTCGCTGCGATCGATTTTCTCGGCGGATTCGTCAAGGCGCACCCCGCCGCACGCGACGCACGCCTGAATTACGCGCGCCTGCTGGTCAATGCGCGGCGTTACGTCGACGCCCGCAGCCAGTTCGAAATCCTGCTCGGCGAAGCGCCGAATAATGCCGAGATCGCCCTCGCCGTGGCCACGCTGTCGATGCAGGCGAAGGACTATGTTGCCGCCGAGGCGCAACTGCGCCGCGCACTGGAAACCAATCCGAAAGAGCCGGACACCGTGCGGCTATACCTGGGACAGGTCAACGAAGAACTCAAGCGTGAGGACGAGGCGCTCAAATGGTACGGGAGCATCACGCACGGTGCGCAGTTTGTGCCGGCGCAGGCACGCTACGCCGGGGTGTTGGCCAAGCGCGGAAAACTTGCGGAAGCGCGCAAGCATCTGCAGAGCGTGAACGCCGGCGACGCACAGCAACGTACGCAATTGACGCTGGCCGAAGCGAATCTGCTGCGCGAAGCCCATGCTTATCAGGAAGCCTTTGATTTTCTGAGCCAGGCGGTTGCGCGCAGTCCGGATGCGCCGGATCTGCTTTATGACCACGCGATGGCAGCGGAGAAAGTGGATCGCATCGACATTCTCGAGGCGAATTTGCGCAAGGTCATCGAGATGCGGCCGAATCATGCCCACGCCTACAACGCGCTGGGTTATACACTGGCCGATCGCAACATTCGACTGGCCGAGGCCCACAGGCTGATCGAAACCGCGCACAATCTTGCGCCAGAGGATCCGTTCATACTCGACAGCCTGGGCTGGGTGCTGCACCGCCTCGGTCAGAACAAGGAGGCACTGGGATTTCTGCAGCGCTCCTACGAGTTGCGGCCTGATGCCGAGATCGCGGCCCATCTCGGTGAAGTGTTGTGGGTGCTGGGACGGCGCGAGGAAGCGCAGAAGGTGTGGGCGACTGCATTGCGCGAATTTTCCAAGAATGACGTGCTGAAAAGCACCGTGCAGCGTCTCGCCCCCGTAGTACTGCAATCAATCAAATGAGACTGGCGCGCGCGCTTGCGGCTGGCGCCGCGGCGGCGCTGCTTGCGGCCTGCGCGGCGTTGATGCCCGTCGAACGGCTGCCCGCGGCGGCCCCTTTTGACATCATTGGCCGGGTGCTGGCCAGCAACGACGGCCGTGCGTTTTCATCCGGCGTGCGCTGGCGGCATGAGACAGGCGGTGACGAAATCTGGTTGTTGTCGCCCGTCGGCCAGACGCTGGCGCACATCGCCGCGGACGAAGGTGGCGCGACACTCACCGCTGCGGACCAGCAGACCTACCGCGCCGCATCTGTGGAGACCATTACCCGGGAGGCGCTGGGCTGGCCGCTGCCGCTGGACCGGTTGCAGTACTGGATCACCGGCGATGCGGTACCGGGAATCGCGGTGACCAAAATCGAGCGCGACGCGCGCGGCCGGGTCATCACGCTGGAACAGTCGAACTGGCGGATTCGTTTTGCCTATTCCGAAACCGGTGGCTCGAAAGAGCGCCCGCGGCGGCTGGACATGGCGCAGGACGGCCAACAGATCCGGCTCGTCATCGACACGTGGCGGAACGGGGGCGTGCCGTGAGCGGGTTCGTTGGCTTTCCCGCGCCGGCGAAGCTGAACCTGATGCTGCGCGTTGTTGGCCGGCGCGCGGACGGTTATCACCTGCTGCAGACGGTGTTCCGTTTCATCGATTATGGCGACGTGGTGCGCGTGCAGGTGCGCCGCGATGGCGTGATACACCGGCGGTTGCCGCTGTCCGGGGTGAGCGAAGCCGAGGATCTGACGCTGCGCGCTGCGCGGGCGCTGCAGACTGCGACCGGCACCCCGCTCGGAGCGGACATCAGCGTCGACAAACGCCTGCCCATGGGTGGCGGTCTCGGCGGGGGCAGTTCGGATGCAGCCACTGTGCTGATGGCACTGAATCATCTCTGGGGTACCGGTCTGTCGCGCAAGCGCTTGCAGGATCTGGCCCTGCAACTGGGCGCTGATGTGCCGGTATTCATTTACGGGCAGACGGCCCAGGCCGAGGGAGTGGGCGAGGTTTTGACGCCGCTGACG
This sequence comes from Burkholderiales bacterium, assembly GCA_041620115.1. Taxonomy (GTDB): domain Bacteria; phylum Pseudomonadota; class Gammaproteobacteria; order Burkholderiales; family SG8-41. The sequence goes on from JBFKCU010000065.1 coordinate 3,477, forward strand.
GTGCCTCCGGCCTGGTATCTGGTGCTGATACCGCCGGTTGCAGTCGCTACAGGGCGCATTTTTCAGCATCCGGAATTGAAACGGGACTCGGAAATGATTAAAATACAAGGCTTTTCCGTGCCGGCAGGGAACGACCTTGAACCTCTGGTTTGCGGTCTCTACCCGGAGGTCGCCAGACATTTGGCATGGCTCAAGTCCGTCGGCGCGGCGCAGATGACAGGATCCGGCGCTGGTGTGTTTGCGGCGTTTGCTGACGAATCGGCAGCGCGGCAGGCGCTGGCGTCATGCCCGGCCGACATGCGCGGATTCGTGGCACGCGGACTGGATGCACATCCGCTGCACGCGCTGGTGGATTAGGGTTTGGTGAGTTTGAAGGACGGCTGACGCTGCGGCGGCGGCCGGTGGCAGGGCAAAGCATCGGTTGGGGAGTCGCCAAGTTGGTTAAGGCACTGGATTTTGATTCCAGCATGCGAAGGTTCGAATCCTTCCTCCCCAGCCACTCAAATGTTGTGATCCGGGCCATAGCTCGAGGGGAATATCGGTGGCGCTAGACAGGCTGATGGTGTTTACAGGCAACGCCAATCCGCGACTTGCGGAAGCGGTGGTCGGCCATCTTGACATTCATATCGGTCGCGCCAAGGTCGGACGATTCAGTGACGGTGAAGTGATGGTGGAGATCCTCGAAAATGTCCGCGGCAAGGACGTTTTCATATTGCAGTCGATCTGCGCGCCGACCAACGACAATCTGATGGAGCTGCTGGTCATGGTTGATGCGCTGAAGCGCGCATCTGCCGGTCGTGTCACCGCAGCGATCCCGTACATGGGATATGCGCGCCAGGATCGACGCCCGAGCTCGGCGCGGGTGCCGATCACGGCGAAGGTGGTGGCCAACATGATGACCAGTGTGGGTGTTGATCGCGTGTTGACCATGGACTTGCACTCGGAGCAGATCCAGGGATTCTTCGACATACCGGTGGACAATATTTATTCTGGCCCGATTCTGCTGGGTGACGTCTGGAAGCACGACTTCAAGCAGCTGGTGGTGGTATCGCCGGATGTCGGCGGCGTGGTGCGGGCGCGGGCGCTGGCCAAGCGTCTCGAGGCGGATCTCGCCATCATCGACAAACGCCGGCCGCGGCCGAATGTGGCCACGGTAATGAACATTATCGGCGAGGTTGCGGGTCGCACCTGCGTGATCGTTGATGACATGGTGGATACGGCGAACACGCTGTGTGAAGCGGCTGCGGCCCTGAAAAAACAGGGTGCCGAGCGGGTGCTGGCCTATTGCACGCATGCCGTGTTGTCGGGACCCGCGGTGGAACGCATTGCCGGGTCGGCGCTGGACGAGATCGTGGTGACGGATACGATTCCGCTGACCGAGGCGGCGCGCAAATGCGGCAAGATCCGCGTGCTTACGGTGTCGGGCCTGCTGGCCGAAACCATGCGCCGCATCAGTGCCGAGGATTCGGTGAGTTCGCTGTTCGTCGAATAGAGTTTATGGAGACCGGAATTTTTCCGGTTTCTTTTTAACGCGGGAGTCGTCTGGTCGCGGACCTCCCGCACTGACAGGAGAAGTGAGATGAAAATCGAAGTTACTGCGTTTCCGCGCACGAACGAGGGCAAGGGTGCGAGCCGCCGCCTGCGTGCGACCGGGCGCGTCCCCGGCGTCATTTATGGCGGCGGCAAGGATGCGCAAAGTGTGGAATTTGACCACAAAGCGCTGCTGCGCCATTTGAAGATCGAGGCTTTCCACGCATCGATTCTTGATCTGACGGTTGAGGGCAACAAGGATCGTGTGCTCCTGCGTGATTTCCAGATGCACCCGTGGAAAGAGCAGGTGCAGCATGTCGACTTCCTGCGCATCGATCCGAAGAAGAAGGTGTACATGGCCGTGCCGCTGCATTTCATTAATGCGGAGATCGCGCCCGGCGTGAAACTGGGCAAGGGCGTGGTTCAGCACATCATCAACGAGCTTGAGATCCAGTGTTTGCCGGATGACCTGCCGGAGTTCATTGAGGTCGACCTGAAAGACCTCGAGCTGGATGATTCAATCCACGTGGTGGATCTGAAGTTGCCCAAGGGTGTTGAAACGTCGGTCAAACTGAGGACGGATAATCCGTCGGTCGTGACGGTGCAGGTGCCGAGGGAGATTGCGGTCGAGGAAGAAGTTGCCGCGCCGGAAACCGAAATCACGGCTCAGGCGCCGGAGGCTGCTGCGGCCGGTGCCGCGCCGGCTGCTGGCGACAAGAAGGAGGCCGAGAAGAAACCGGCCGAGAAGAAGCCCGCAGAGAAGAAGTAATGGGATTCGCCAGCCATGGGTGGCTGGCGGCATCCTCAACGCCCGCCTGCAGCAATCCTGGCGGGCGTTTTTATTTATAATCAATATGTTATATCGCTCCCTTGATGACGCGCTGGCGTCCGGAATAACGCAACGACAATGAAACTGATTGTGGGTCTGGGCAACCCGGGCAAAAAGTACGCCGCCACCCGGCACAATGCCGGATTCTGGTGGATAGACGCGCTTGCGCGTGCGAGCGGTGTCAGCTGCCGCCTGGAGGCGCGGTTTCACGGTGAGGTCGCGAAAATACCCGGAAGCGGCGGGGATATCTGGTTGCTGAAGCCGTCGACTTACATGAACGAATCGGGTCGTGCGGTCGGCGCACTGGCTGATTTTTTCAAGATCGCGGCGGACGACATACTGGTCGCGCACGATGAGCTTGATCTCGCGCCCGGCGTGGTGAAATTGAAGTTTGGCGGCAGCGGATCGGGTAATGGCGTGCGCAGTATCATTGCGCGTCTTGGCACCAGGGATTTCTGGCGGTTGCGCATCGGCATCGGTCACCCGCGCGAACTCGCGGCCAGCGAACAGGAAGTGGTCGACTACGTGCTGCATGCGCCGCGCGTGGAAGAGCAGCGTGCGATAGACGATGCAATGTCCCGGGCCAGCGATGCGTGGCCGTTGATCGCCGCGCATGACATGCAGGCGGCAATGCTGCGCCTGCATACCAAGGGTGCGAACAGCGAGCCGTAACGGGGTGTCACTCGCAATGTTTCGGGTCATGGCGCCAGCGACCTTTTTTTAATTTTCACTTTCCACGGTTCAAAAATCATGTCATTGAAATGCGGTATCGTCGGTTTGCCCAATGTCGGCAAATCCACGCTGTTTAATGCGCTGACCAAGGCCGGCATTGCCGCCGAGAATTACCCTTTTTGCACCATCGAGCCGAACGTCGGCATCGTCGAGGTGCCGGATTCCCGCTTGAGGGTCCTTGCCGACCTGCAGAAACCCGAGAAAGTGCTGCCCGCAACCGTGGAATTCGTGGATATCGCGGGATTGGTGGCCGGGGCATCGAAAGGCGAAGGGCTGGGCAACCAGTTTCTCGCCAACATCCGCGAGACCGATGCCATCGCACATGTCGTGCGGTGCTTCGAAGATGAAAACGTGGTTCACGTCGCCGGCAAGATTGATCCGCTGGGGGATATCGAGACCATTAACACCGAACTTGCGCTGGCGGACCTGGCGGCGGTGGAACGCCACCTGGCCAAATCCGTGAAGCTGGCCCGGGCGGGTGGCGACAAGGCGGCAGCGCGACTGGTGGCGGTGCTGGAGAAGTGTCAGGCACAACTCAACGAAGCGCGGCCGGTACGGGCGCTGGATCTGGAGGACGATGAGCAGGCCGTACTGACGCCGCTGTGCCTGATTACGGCAAAGCCGACCATGTATGTCGCCAATGTGCGGGAAGGCGGTTTTGACAACAATCCGCACCTGGATGCCGTGGTTGCGCATGCGGCCCGTGAAAAGGCACCTGTCGTCGCGGTATGTGCCGCGATCGAAGCGGAAATCGGTGATATGAGCGACGAGGACAAGGCGGTCTTTCTCGAGGATATGGGCATGCAGGAGCCCGGACTTAATCGGGTCATCAGCGCCGGTTACGCGCTGCTTGGGCTGCAAACCTATTTCACGGTCGGCCCCAAAGAGGTGCGGGCCTGGACCATACACAAAGGGGACACGGCGCCGCAGGCGGCCGGAGCGATACACACCGACTTCGAGAAAGGCTTTATTCGTGCCGAAGTGATCGCTTACAACGATTTTCTTGCCGGCAAGGGAGAGCAGGGCGCCAAAGAGGCTGGAAAAATGCGGCTGGAGGGCAAGGATTACATTGTTAAAGACGGCGACGTGATGCATTTCCGCTTCAATGTGTGATCTTTGGCGATCCGCACAGGAATTCCATATTGTTGACGGTCGGGCCCGGCCTTTTTGATTGCGGGCTTAGGGGCTATACTGCCGCGCATTGCATACCGGATACCAGGAGGCGGGCAATGCACAAGTTTCTTGCGTTGTGTTCTGCGCGATTGTGGGGCGGTCTGGCGGCGGCACTGATCATGGGCGGATGCGCCGGATTGGGCGGCCAGCACAGCGCCGGTATCGATGCCGAGAGTCTGTTGAACGCCATCGGCCAGGACGACGTGTCTTACGTGCAGGCAGCGGTAAACCGTGGCGCTGTCGGAATCAACCAGAAAATATCCGTGCAGGTGTACCCTGACGGCGCGCCGCTGATCGCGCTGGCGGCACGTGCAGGCTCGATCAAGACATTGCGTTATCTGCTCGCGGCGGGTGCGGACGTCAATGCACGCACGCCGGTCAATGAAACCCCGCTGATGCTGGCGGCGTATTTTCGCGACGAGGGGGCCTCGTCGTCAGACCGCCACGATGAAGCCGTGCGTTTGCTGGTCGAAGCCGGCGCCAACCTTGAAAACGAACCGCATCATTACACGCCGCTGGCTTACGCAGCGTATAACGACCGGCAGCGTGCATTGCGCTATCTGATTGAGCGCGGTGCGCGCGTGGATGCCGACGCCAACGGCGGCCGTGTGGTTTACATCAATACGCCGCTGATGATGGCGGCGATACAAGGCCATCGTGAGGCGGTGAGAGTGCTTTTGCGTGCAGGCGCCGACCCGCTGGTGCGGGTGCACCTCGGCAGCACCGCGCGCGAATTTGCGCTCAAACACCGCCATACGCATGTCGAGCCATTGCTGGCCTGCGCCGAAGCCACGCCGCCCGGCATGCGCTACGCGGAGCATTGCGAAGGACGCGTCGCGGCAAGCTATTGAATCCAGCCGTAGCCGGCAGGCTGAGCGGAACCTATGCGCCGGCGGTCTGCGGCTTCAGACTGATGATGAGCACGCCGGCCAGCACCAGGATCGCGCCGGCGAGTTGAACCGGCGTGATGATTTCGCCCAGAAACGCCCACGCAAACGCCATGGTGGCCAGCGGGCCGACGCAGCCGACCAGCGATACCTGATTTGCACCGATGCGCTTCAACCCCTCGGCCATCAGCCACAGCGGCACCACCGTCGAAAATACGGCGAGTATTGCCACCAGCACGTAGACGTTGTTGTCGACAATCAGCGCCTGCGCCGGACGCAGCGCGAAGAAATGGGCCATGACAAAACCGGTCGCGAGCAGCGAGGCATATGCGGTAAAGCGCATCGAGCCGAAACGGTGTACCAGACGGCTGCCGGCGACGAGATAGGTCGCGTAGGCGATCGCGCTGGCAAACACCAGCGCCGCGCCCAGAACGGTCAGCGTCAGGTCATCGCCGAGCCGGGCTTCCGCACTGAACACCAGCGCGATGCCGGCATATGAGAGGGCGAGCGAGAGCAGTTGCGTGGCGCGCAACGGTTGCTTCAGAAACAACGCTGACATCAGCAGCACCAGTGTCGGGTAGAGGTAGAGAATCAACCGGCCAAAACCTGCCGAGATGTACTGCAGACCGGCCAGGTCAAGAAAGCTGGCAAGATAGTAACCGACAAATCCGAGGGCGATGATGCCGGCGATGTCGCGCCGGTTGACGGTCGTGGTCGGCCGCCCGGCCCACCAGGCCATGGCCACAAACCACGGTGCGGAGAACAGCATGCGCAGCGCCAGCAGCGTGGTGGTGTCAACGCCGTATTGATAAGCGGCCTTGACCAGCACCGGCTTGCCCGAAAAGCCGATGGCGCCGATCAGCACGCAGGCGATGCCTATGTACGCGCCGCTTCGGTCCTGTATGGATGGGGGCACTAGCGGCGGCGCCCGCCGCCGAAAATCGAACCGAGTACGCCGCGGATGATCTGGCGGCCGACCTGCGAGCCGATGGCGCGCGCAGCGCTTTTCGCAGCCAGCTCGGCAATGCCCTCACGACGACCGCCGCGGGGACCGGTGGAGCCGCCCAGCAAACCGCCCAGGGCGCCGAAGATCCCGCCGGAGCCGGCCTGCGGGCTGGCCGCGGCGGGCTGGTCCGCCTGCGCCTCGTTGACACGCTGTGCCAGTTTTTCGTACGCCGATTCGCGATCTTCGATCTTGTCGTACACCCCTGCGAGCATGGACGACTTGATGGCCGCAGCGCGTTCATCCGGTGTGATCGGGCCAAGGCGGCTGCCCGGCGGTAATACCAGAGCACGTTCGACCACGGTCGGCCTGCCTTTTTCGTCGAGCATCGATACCAGAGCTTCGCCGACGCCGAGTTCCGTAATCACGGCCTCCACATCCAGTGCGGGGTTGGGGCGCAGC
>JBFKCU010000066.1:0-10018 GCA_041620115.1 Burkholderiales bacterium
CACGTTCCGGAACTTCAATGCCCAGCAGCTTCTCGATGGCCATCACATAGGCATGCTCATTGGCCATCATCGACACGTAGTCGAGGCGGTCCATGTACGGCACCGACTGAATGAACGTCTTGTGCTCAGCCAGCTTTTCGGTAGCGCGATGCAGCAGGCCGATATGCGGATCAGCACGTTCAATGACTTCGCCGTCGAGCTCCAGCACCAGGCGCAGCACACCGTGCGCCGCCGGATGCTGGGGGCCAAAGTTCATCGTGTAATTCTTGATCTCAGCCATGTGTCCGCACTCGCTGCAAGCCACGCGCAACCGATGCCGTTCCGAACTTCTGTGCAGGCTGACCTGCGCAGCAGGTCAAGCGACGTCGAATGGCGGCGCGGCCGTAACTAAAGTTCATCGTGTAATTCTTGATTTCAGCCATGCATCAGCCCTTGCGGAATCCCTCGGAGTCCGCGTAATTTTCCTCGCGAACGATGCGCGGCGTGATCACGCGCGGCTCGATGGTGACCGGCTGGTAAATGACGCGCTGCTGTTCCGGGTCGTATCGCATCTCGACATTGCCCGACAGCGGAAAATCCTTGCGAAACGGATGGCCGACGAAACCGTAGTCGGTCAGCAGGCGGCGCAGGTCCGGGTGACCTGTAAACATGATGCCGTACAGGTCGAACGCTTCGCGCTCAAACCAGTTTGCCGCAGACCACTGCTCGATCACTGAGGGCACCACCGGGAAGTCATCATCGGCCGCGAACACCCGCAGACGCACGCGCTGGTTCCGCGACACGCTGAGCAGGTGGTAGACGACTGCAAAACGCGCGCCGTCCCACGCACCGTCGCCGTAATCGCTGTAATCCATGCCGCACAAATCCATCAACTGCTCGAAGCGGAGAGCAGCGTCATCACGCAATATGGCGCACACGCCCAGCAGGTCCTCTGCCTTGACGACCAGGGTCACTTCACCCAGTGCCGTGGTTGTACTGACGATCTTGTCGGCCAGTGCAGCCTGCAGAGCCGCCGTGAGTGCTTCAGTCTTGGCGGTCATGAACGGGCAATCGTATTGGTGCGTTTGATCTTGTTCTGCAACTGAATGATGCCGTAGAGCAGCGCTTCCGCGGTTGGCGGGCAGCCCGGCACATAAATATCCACCGGCACGATGCGATCGCAGCCGCGCACCACCGAGTATGAATAGTGATAGTAGCCGCCGCCGTTGGCGCACGAACCCATCGAAATGACCCAGCGCGGCTCGGCCATCTGATCATAGACTTTGCGCAACGCCGGCGCCATCTTATTGCACAACGTGCCGGCGACAATCATCACATCGGACTGCCGCGGGCTCGGACGGAAGACGATGCCGAAGCGGTCGAGGTCGTAACGCGCCGCACCGGCGTGCATCATTTCCACCGCACAGCAGGCCAGGCCGAACGTCATCGGCCACAGCGAACCGGTGCGCGTCCAGTTGACCAGCGAATCCACCGACGTGGTGATGAATCCCCTGTCGTTGAGGTTTTCGTTGATGGTTTCGATGGCGCCCATTTATACCGCCTCCGATACGCAATTTGAAATACCGCCGTACATGCGTCGGCGCCCGAAAACGCTCGCCTGAGCGTCGATCCCCGCAAGCGGGGCCCCTCGCCGCGTGGCTCGCGTTTTCACTCCCACTCCAACGCCCCCTTCTTCCATTCGTAGGCAAACCCCACGACCAGAATGGCGAGAAAAATCATCATCGAAAAGAATCCGAACAGACCGATTTCCTGCAACACCACGGCCCACGGAAAAAGAAACGCGATTTCGAGGTCGAACAGGATGAACAGGATGGCGACGAGGTAATACCGCACGTCAAAGCGCATGCGCGCATCTTCAAAGGCTTCGAATCCGCACTCGTAAGGCGAGAGTTTCTGCTGGTCGGGCTTGTGCGATCCGACCGCCCGGCTGACGATCCAGCCGGCAGCAACCGGCGCGACGCCGAAGGCCAGGCCCACGGCGATGAACATCAGAATCGGAAAATAACCTTCCAGCATCTGCTGCCTTCCGCAACGTTACTTGAAACCTGCGACCGCGTTGACGGCCGCCCCTGCACTGCTTCTTCGCACCTTACTGCTACTGCCCACTGCTCCAATCTGGTGTCGACGGAGAGACTCGAACTCTCACGGCTTTCGCCACCGCCCCCTCAAGACGGCGTGTCTACCAATTCCACCACGTCGACCATCCATTCCAGTGCAACTCGCGACAGGCCATAACTGCCGGCCCGCGCATGATGCCGCTGTTTACTTCGGCACGCTTCCCGTCTTGTCCGCGCCACCCGCTGCCGCCGGTGCGGTAGGCACCGGCACTGATGATGCCGGCACCGCAGGCGGCGGCGTGGGAATCTGCGACGGTAACGACTTTTCCGACTCGATGGGGGCCGTCATCACACCCTTGCCGGGGCCCGCACTCCTGCTCGAAAATATCGTCAGGCTGATGCTGGACACGAAAAATATGATCGCCATCACGGCCGTGATCCGGCTGAGAAAGTTCGCAGAGCCGGAAGAGCCGAACATGCTGCCCGCAGAGCCGCTGCCGAAAGCCGCGCCCATGTCGGCGCCCTTGCCATGCTGCAGCAACACCAGGCCGATAATGCTCAGCGCTGCTATTACATGTACCACCAATATCGCCATTTCCATACCATCCCCGCCTTGTTAGCCCGCCTGCGCTGCCGCCCGGCAGATCGCAACAAATTCTTCAGCCACCAGCGCTGCACCGCCGATCAGGCCACCGTCAATATCCGGCATCGCGAAAAGCTGCGCGGCATTTGCCGCTTTCACGCTGCCGCCATAAACAATACGTACTGCATCGGCCACACCTAAATCAGCCTGCCCGACGACGCCGCGGATGTGCCCGTGCACCGACTGGGCCTCCTCCGGCGTTGCCGTCTTGCCGGTGCCGATCGCCCATACCGGCTCGTAAGCAATCACCGCGTTCTGCAATGCTCCGGCACCACTGCGCCGGATCACCGCATTCATCTGCCTGGCCACCACCTGCTCCGTGGCGCCGCTCTCGCGCTCGGCCAGGGTTTCACCGACGCACAGTATCGGCACCAGACCCGCCTGCTGCGCAACCGCAAATTTCTCCGCAACCAGTTCATCTGATTCGCCAAATACCGTCCGGCGTTCGGAATGTCCGACAATCACGTACTTGCAGCCCAGGTCCTTGAGCATCGCGGCCGAAACACCCCCGGTATAGGCCCCGTTCGCGTACTGGCACAGGTCCTGACCGCCCAGGGCCGTCTTCGATCCGTCGAGGGCGCGCTGCACCTGTGACAGATAGGCATGCGGCGGGCAAACCGCGCTTTCCATGCCGGAGAATTTTGCCAATGCCGGAACCAGAGCCTGCAACAAGGCCTCATTGGAGGCCCGGTTACCGTTCATTTTCCAGTTACCTGCGACAAACTTGACCCGCATTTCAAACCCGGCCTGAGTAAACCGTCGAATTTTACCGGCTGCGGTCTGCCCGGTCAATTTGAGCCGGCCCGTGTTGCGGCGCGAAAAGCGGTTGAATTAAAACAGGATTTCGCCAAACGGCTCAGTTGAGGGCCACCGCACAGATGCGCTGCACCATGGCCGGTTTCGGTTGTTCCACATGGATGTCCTCGTACGCAAGAATCCGGGTGCCTGCGGCGACCCGCAGCAACTCGCCCCGCTGCAGCAGGAAATCGGGATTTGACGGGCGGCCGTAGGCTTCATTGCCCAGCGCGAATGTTTCATAAATCAGCACACCGCCCGGCGCCAATGCCGCGAGCAGTTGCGGGAACAGCGGCCGGTGCAGGTAGTTCGTGACCACCACGGCGGCGAAGTGGCGTCCCGCGTACGGCCAGGGGCCGCCTTCGATGTCGGCACAAAGCGGCGTAATGCCGGGAACATTCTTGAGCGCATCGATCGCGTCAGCGTTTCGATCCACCGCGTCGACGGGATGCCCGCGTGCCGCAAAAAAGCGTGCATGCCGCCCGCCACCGCAGGCCACATCAAGCACCGCGCCGGCCGCCGGGACCAGCGCCGCCCAGCGCCTCACCCAGGCGGAGGGTTCCGCCAATGGCGCGTGGTCATCGGCAGATGGATTCAGTGCCATGGTCTGTTGTCGGAAAAATCCGGCGCGGCTGCCGCTGCACCATCCGGCATCGAATCAGATCACGCGGACGTTCTTGAACTGCCACGGATCCGCCGTATCCAGGTCTTCCGCAAAAGGATGATTGCGGCCCTGCAACGGTGTCCAGTCCGAATAAACGCCCACCGTCTTGCCAAGGTAGGGATTGGCGATTTCCAGCACGCGCTGGAAATCCATGTGATCCGGGTCAATGATGCCGACCTGCGGATTCTCCATCGCCCACACCACGGCCGCGAGCACACCGGCGGCCACCTGCAGGCTGGTGGCGTTATTGTGCGGCGCGAGCTTGCGCGCCTCGTGGATCGACAACTGCGACCCGTACCAGTACGCACCCTTCTTGTGGCCGAGCAACAACGCACCGAGTTCATCGATGCCGTCGGTGATATCGTCCCGGTACAGCCGGCGCTGCTCCTGCCCCACCCAGTTGCGGCCCGCCAGTTCATGCAAAGACAGCACGGTATCGTCACAGGGATGAGAGGCATAGTGACTGGTCGGCCGGGACACCACCGGGTCACCTTCGCGCACAGTCAGATAATCCGAGATGGAGATCGCCTCGCCATGCGTAATCAACCAGCCGTGAAACGCGCCTTCGTTGGGCGTCCAGGTCCGCACCTTGACCGATGCACCGGGCCGATCAAGGTAAATCGCGGCCTTGCAGCCGAAATCGTGTTCGCGGCCCTCCGGCGGAAAATACTTTTCGTGGCTGCCCCAGCCGAGTTCGCACGGCTGTGAGCCTTCGCCGATAAAACCGTCCACGGACCAGGTATTGACGAACTCGCCGCGCCGCTTGCGCGGCGTTGCGACCTGGGTGTCACGCTCGGAGCAATGGATGCTCTTGATACCCAGCTCCATCGCGAGCCGTGCCCACTGCTCGCGCGATTGCGGAATTTCCGTGCGGCCGAGGATGTCGCGCGCGAGGTCAACCAGTCCCTGCTTGACCCAGTGCGATATCAATCCCGGATTGGCGCCGTGCGTCGGAATGACCGTGGCGCCCTTGGGGTATTTCTTGCGCAGGGCCAGCACTTCCTCGCGCTGCCCGTAATTGGAACGGCGTGACGCCGAAACCGACTGGTCCGTGTAGCCGCCCGCCCACGGCTCGATGCACGAGTCGGTGTAAAGGACGCCTTTCTCGCAGCAATATTCAATCAACGCGGAACTTGCCACGTCGACCGACAGATTGATCAGGAAATCGCCCTTGTCGAGCAGCGAATCCAGTACCGCGCGGTAATTTTCGCGCGTGAGGGGGTTTATCTCGTAGCGTATGCCGTAGGTTTCAGCCTCGTCGCGACCGCGATCATGGCCAGTGACGATGCACATGCGTTCCTTCGGAATGTCGATGTGACGCAGCAGCAGTGGCAGTGCGCCCTGCGCGACGGAACCGAAACCGATGAAAACGATTTTCCCCTGGAATTTGTAATATTTCTTGTCTGCCATTTCATAAACTGGTGTTGTCGTTTTTCGGGAAACCGGAGTCTATCAACATTTGTCTGGCGCGCACAGCAACGTGACAGCCCGAGCCGGACCCACGCCGGAACGCCGGTGCAGCGCATGCCCATGCAGTAACCGCCGGCCAGTCGCGCCGTGAATTGGCCCGCTCGATGCGAGGCTCCGCGCGTCGCCCGCTGCAGGCACTACCCGCGCGCGCGCGCGCCGCCACGCCCTGTCGCACGGGTTTGCTGCTGTAACAGACCCGCACTTCAGATTATTGTTTTGATTGAATATTTAAACAGCCTCCGGGCTGGCCAACCCGTCCGGTCTGCGCGCAAATGAAAGCGTTTGCATTTGGCTCGGGCTTTCTCTAATCTTCTGTTGCGCGCAGACTGGCCACCGCCGTCGCCGATGCCTCTATCGCGACCGGCCGAGAAAAAAACCGATGCGCGACGCACGCAGTCACCACCAAAGGAGATCGCATGAATACCGCTTCAGTACTAAAGGCACTGTTCGCGACCGGCATCGCCATGGCTGGCGCCGTCGCATCATCCGCTCCCGCAATCGCCCAGGACAAGTATCCGTCGCGCCCGATCGAGTTCGTCGTCCCCTGGGGGCCGGGCGGCGGCGCCGATCAGCTCGCGCGCAAGATCGCACCGGGACTGGAAAAAGCACTGGGTGTGTCACTGCCGGTCATCAACGTCGCCGGCGCCACCGGCCAGACCGGTTTGACCAAAATGCTGACCTCGGCCAATGACGGCTATTCCATCTCCGTGTTCATCGCCGATACGCTCGCGCTGCAGATGGAGCCTGCAACCAAATGGAAAATCACCGATGTCATACCGGCAGCCGTGATGATCCAGCAACCCTCAGCCTTCTTCGTCGCGGAAAACAGCCCCTTGAAAACCTGGAAGGATGTCGAGGCTGAAGCGAAAAAACGGCCGCTCAAGGTCGGCGTCACCGGCTTCGGCAGTGCCGATGATCTGCATGTCATGTATTTCACCGCCAAGGGCCTGAAAATGCAGTCCGTCCCCTTCCCCAAACCGGCCGAGCGCTATACGTCGGTGCTGGGCGGCCACGCCGATCTGGTCTATGAACAGCTCGGCGACGTCAAGAGCTTCCTCGACGGCAAGCAGATGCGGCCGGTGGTGATATTCGCCGACAAGCGCTTCCCCGCCTTCAAGGATGTGCCTACCGGCAAGGAACTCGGCCACGACATCATCATCAACCAGTTCCGCGCGGTCGTCATGAAAGCCGGCACCGATGCCGCGCGCGTCAAAGCCGTATCCGACGCGCTGGCAAAAGTCGCCGCAGGCGATGATTACAAGGCCTGGCTCGCCGAGCAGTTTGCCGACGCCGACAGCTTTGTTCCCGCGTCGGGCGCGGTCGCCTTCATGAAGGGCGAACTCGACGCCATGCGCAAGTACGCGCCGAAGAAATAGCACAATCCGCCGCGGCAAGCCGCATTCCGCGGCGTGTCGCGGCGTTGCCATAAACCGAAAATCATGACCGCGTCGCATTCCTCCCGCCTGCGCCAGATGGCGCCTTACATACTCGTGGGCACCGCAGGTGCGTTTCTGTTTTACACCGCCACACAAATTGAATTTCACCGCCGCACCGGGGTGCTGGGCCCGGACTTCTGGCCCAAACTGATCCTGGCTCTGCTGATCATCGTCTGTGTTTACGAGATCGTCCGCATCGCGCTGGCAAAAGAGCTCGACGCCGGAACCGCGGGCGTACTGGAGGAAATCACGCATGGCGTGGACACGGCGCCCGGGCCGGAAATCCCACCGCCACAGAATCAGCCCCTGCGCCTGCTCGCCGGCATGGCGGCGACGCTCGCTTACGTCGCACTGGTCGCCACCACCGGTTTCTTCCTGACCACCGCGGTCTATATTGCCGCGTTCCTGCTGATCGGCGGTTACCGGAACACGCGGGTCACCGTCGCGATGAGCATTGGCGGCGCGCTGGTACTGATGTTCATATTCATGAAGCTGGTGTATGTCTCCCTGCCGATCGGCAGCGGACTGTTCGCCGACTTGACGATCCTGCTGATGAAGCTGATGGGCATCCGCTGAATGGACGGCACGCTGGCACTGCTGCTGCAGGGATTCGTGCAGGTGATGCAGCCGGTGAACCTGCTGTTCCTGACCGTCGGCATCGTGCTCGGCCTGCTGGTCGCCGTGCTGCCCGGACTGACGCTGGTGATGGGCGTCGTGCTGGCACTGCCGTTCACATACAGCATGGAGGTTACGCCGGCGATCATCCTGCTCACCGCCATGTACGTCTCCGGCACCTATGCCGGTGCGTGGACATCCATCCTGTTCCGGGTGCCGGGCGAACCCATCGACGTGCCATTGCTCTGGGACGGCTATCCGATGGCGCGCAAAGGCGAAGCAGCGCTGGCATTGGGCTGGACGCTGATCGCCGCATTCTTCGGCGGCATGGTCGCGGCCACGACCATGGTGCTGCTGGCGCAACCCGTGGCGAAGATTGCATTGACGTTTTCGTCGCCGGAGTATTTCGCCATCATCTTCTTCGGGCTGGCCAGCGTAGTCTCACTCGGCAGCGGCAAGCTGGCCAATGCCCTGATCAGCCTGTTTGCGGGCATCCTGCTGGCTACGGTTGGCGTCGACGACACCTATGGCGCGCACCGCTTCACGTTCGGCGTGCCCATCCTCGCCGACGGCATCGACTACCTCGTGGTCATGGTCGGCGCTTATGGCCTGGGCGAAGTGTTCATGCGCATGGAACAGGGTTTCAGGTCGCCGCAGCTCGAAAAAGTCGGCGACATCCGCACGCGGCTGCCGCGGATGAAAGAGGCGCTGGCAATGAAGGCCACGTTCATTCGCGGCGGAGTGGCCGGCATTTTCATCGGCATCGTGCCGGGTGCCGGTGCCACCGTCGCTTCGTTCCTGTCCTATGGCATCGAAGCCCAGTACGGCAAGAACCGCCACAAGATGGGCACCGGCATTCCCGAGGGCATCGTCGCACCGCAGACCGCCGCCACCGCTTCAGTTGGCGGCGCGCTGATCCCGCTGGTGACCATGGGAATTCCGGGCAGCGGCGCCACCGCCATCATCCTCGGCGCGTTCCTGCTGCACGGCCTGCAGCCGGGGCCGCAGGTGTTCCAGACCTCCAGTCACATCATCTACGCGCTGTTTGCCTCGGTATTCGTCGGCATATTCGTCATGTGCCTGATCGGCTATTTCGCCACCAAGTTCATGGTCAAGGTGCTCGACCTGCCCGAAGTCATTGTCTCGGCTTATGTGGTGATGTGCTGCCTGCTTGGCGCCTTTGCCGCGCGCAACAGCCTGACCGACGTGTGGCTGATGGTGGTGTTCGGCATCGTCGGCTACCTGTTCGAGCGTTTCCGTTTTCCGATCACGCCCATGGTGCTCGGTGTCATCCTCGGCCCGCTCGCCGAAACCAATTTCATGACCACGATGATCAGCTTCAGCAACGACTGGACCGTGTTCTTCACCCGCCCGGTCGCCAGCGCCATCATGTGCGTGGCTATAATCACGCTGATCTGGCCGTTGTTCCGCCACTGGCGGCAACAGCAGCGCAGGAACAGGTAACTCAGGCAAAACCGGGGAAATCCGCATGTCCGCCGTTGAAACAGTGCCCGCATCCGCCGCAGCGCAAACCGTCGCCGCACTCGTTGTGCGCGCGCGCAAGGCGCAGGCCGCCATCGCACATTATTCGCAGGCCCAGCTCGACGAACTGGTGACCGCCGCCGGCTGGGCCATCATGGAACCGGCACGCAACAGGATGCTCGCGGAAATCGCGGTGCGCGATACCGGCCTCGGCAACGTCGAAGACAAGATCAACAAGAACCACCGCAAGACGCTGGGGCTGCTGCGCGACTTGAAGGGCGCCGTGTCCACGGGTGTGCTCGCCGAGCGGCCCGAGCTGGGCATCACCGAAATCGCGCGGCCGGTGGGCGTCGTCGCCGCCGTGGTGCCCTCGACCAACCCCGGCGCCACCCCCGCCAACAACATCATCAACGCGCTCAAATGCGGCAACGCGGTGATCCTGTCGCCCTCGCCCAAGGGATATTCGACTGCAGCCAAACTACTGGAATTCATTCACGCCGAGTTCGCGCGCATCGGCGCACCCGCCGATCTGGTACAGACACTGCCGCACCCGGTCACCAAGGAATCGAGCCAGGAACTGATGCGCCAGGCCGACCTCGTGGTCGTCACCGGCTCACAGGCCAATGTGCGCGCCGGATACTCCAGCGGCACGCCGGCGCTGGGGGTCGGGGCCGGCAACGTCGCGGTGATCGTCGATGAATCTGCGGACTGCGAAGACGCCGCGCAGAAGATCATGCTGTCGAAGGTTTTCGACAACGCCACGAGCTGCTCGTCGGAGAACAGCGTCATCGTCCATGGCGCCGTGTACGACCACATGCTCAAGGCGCTGACCGCAGCCGGCGGCGCGCTGCTGACC
>JBFKCU010000067.1:0-9840 GCA_041620115.1 Burkholderiales bacterium
ATCCCAGTACCGCCCACCACTCCCCTCTCCCGCATCGGCTTCCGGAATTTCCAGGCGCCTGGCCTCAGCCCGCCGGCGCCTCGCCTTGATGCAGATCAACTTCCGGCAAGCGCGGGTCGCCGATCATTAGCGTATGCTGATGTTGGCTGGCGACATCCCGGCTTATGGAGGAGCTGTCCATGGAACTACTCGAATTCGCGCGCGGTCCCGGTCTGACGATCTCGATCACCATATTCATCATCGGCGTCATCTGGCGCCTGGCCGGCATATTCCGGCTCGGCAAAAAGCCGGATCTTTCGCAGCCGCGCTCAACCGCCACCACAGCGGGGGCGATGCGCATGATCCTGCGCAAGATGTGGCCGCACCGGGAATTCCTCTCCGATACCGCCATCGCCACGTTCAACGGTTATCTTTATCACCTCGGCTGGTTTGTGGCCTTCCTCGTGTTTGCGCCGCACATCGCCTTTGTGGAGCGCGTCACCGGCATTTCATGGCCGGCGCTGCCCGACCCGGTGATGTACGTGGCCACTGCAATCGCGATACTCGGACTGGGGGTGGCACTGCTGCGCCGCCTCACCGATCCGGTGTTGCGCCTGCTGTCCAATTTCGATGATTACTTTTCCTGGTTCGTCACCATGCTGCCGCTGGTCACGGGCATGGCGCTGATTCCCCCGGAGAAATATACGGAGCCGGTGCCGGTGGCCATACACCTGCTGAGCCTCGAACTGCTGCTGATCTGGATGCCCTTCGGCAAGCTGTCGCATGCCTTCCTGGTCTTCATTTCCCGCGGCACCACCGGCGCCGCTTTCGCGCGCAAAGGAGCACGGCCATGACCGACAATGTTCAGGAACATCCGCTGGATCTGGACTCGCCGCGATTTTCGGTGGAGAAGCCCGAAGCGCGTTACGACAAGCAGGGCGACCTGTCTGACGACGAACGCGTCAGGCTGGCCATGCAGGGTTTCATCAAGGATTTCAGCTCGACCACCGCAATCTACATGGAATCGTGCATCCATTGCGGCCACTGTGCCGATGCCTGCCATTTCTACAAGGTCACGGAAGATCCGAAATACACGCCGATCTGGAAACTCGAACCGTTCAAACAGGCTTACAAACGCGAAGCCGGCCCTTTTTCCCTGGTCTACCGGGCGCTCAACCTCAAACGTAAAGTCACGGTCGAGGAACTCGAGGAATGGCAGCATCTGCTCTACGACACCTGCACCATGTGCGGACGCTGCACCATGGTCTGCCCGATGGGCATCGACATCGCCACGCTGGTGAGCCAGGCGCGGCATGGCATGTTCGCCGCCGGCCTGGTGCCGCATGAACTGTGGGCGGTGGCCGAACGCGCCGAGCGTGAAGGCAGCCCGCTGGGCGCCACGCCGAAAGTGCTGAAAGACCGCATTGAATGGCTGGCCGATGATTTCGATGTCGAAATCCCGCTCGACAAGCCGCAGGCGGAGGTGGTGTGCACGCTGTCGTCGATCGAGATCATGAAGTATCCCGAATCAATCGTCGCGCTGGCAAAAGTCATGAAGCACCTCGGCAGCAACTGGACACTGCGCAGCGACGGTTACGAAGCCACCAATTTCGGCCTGCTCTCCGGCAATGCCGCATGGCAGAAAGACATGAGCATGAAGCTGATCAATGCGGCCATCGGCGCCGGCGCCAAGACCCTGGTGCTGCCGGAATGCGGCCACGCCTACGGCGCGCTGCGCTGGCAGGGCGCCAATGTCTACGGCAAGCCGCTGCCGTTCGAGGTTTTGCACATCTCCGAGTTTCTGGCGGCACAGGTGCGCAGCGGCAAACTCAAACTGAAAAAAATGGAAAAATCCGTGACTTTCCATGACCCGTGTCAGGTCTCGCGGCGCGGCGGCGCCACGCAGGCACCGCGCGACGTATTGCAGGCATTGGGCGTGGATCTGCGCGAAATGCAGGACAGCGGCGACCTCGGCTATTGCTGCGGCGGCGGCGGCGGTGTCGTCACCATCCATCGCGCCGACAAAATGCGCTACGCCGCGTTCGACATCAAGATGCGCCAGATCGACACTACCGGCGCCGACCTGCCGGTCACCAGCTGTTCCAATTGCCGCCAGACATTCGACGATGGCCAGGCGCATTATCAGTGGGACAAGAAAATGGCAAGCCTGCTCGAAGTCGTGGCTGAACATATCGTGGATTGAGGCGCGACCCGCACCAGCCGCAGAACCAATCGCCCCGTCAGCAGCTATACTCGCGTTTCAAATTGCGAGTTTTTGCCGTGCCCGATCTCTACACGCCGCTGGTCACACCACCGCCTGCGCAGGACAGCCCTGCGCTGTGGTTCGCATTTCAGCGCGCGTCGATCATGGTACAGAGTCTGGATGCCGCGGCACTGCCCTGCTGCATGAGCCTGACCGATCATGGCATCGCGCCCGTGCGCAGCCATTACCTCGGCTTGCTGGGCGAGCGTCACTGCTACGCGGCCGAGGTCGACGAGGCGCATCCACTGCCGGCAGGCTGGGCGGCTGTGGGCCTGCGCGATCTGTTCGGCATTGTCGATGACACGCTCGCGGCACTCTCCGGACGCGCTTTCCAGCTCATTGAATGGGAGCGCAACCACCAGTTCTGCAGCCGCTGTGGCGCAACCATGCAGCCGCGCACCGATGAACGCGCCCGCGCGTGCCCGACCTGCCGCTTCACCAGCTACCCGCCGGTGTCGCCGGCCGTGATGGTCCTGATCACCCGGGGTCGCGAGTTGCTGCTCGCACGCAAGGCCGTGTGGCCGCCGGGGCGTTATTCTGCGATCGCGGGATTTGTTGAACCCGGTGAAATGCTGGAAGACACCGTGGCGCGCGAAACACGCGAGGAAGTCGGCGTTGAAGTCGGCAACCTGCGCTATTTCGGCAGCCAGCCCTGGCCCTTCCCGCATTCGCTGATGGTCGCCTTCACCGCCGAGTACGCCGGCGGTGCAGTGCGCCCCGATGGCGTTGAGATCGAGGAGGCTGCCTGGTTCGACGCCGAGGCCCTGCCCCGGCTGCCGCCGAGCGTGAGCATTTCGCGGCGGCTCATCATTACCGTGGCGAACGCGCTGGCACAACAGCATCCGCGTCGCTGAAATCATAAAACTGGAATCCGAACATGACCAAGATGAATCCCCTGCTCCGGCTCTACGCATTGGGCCAGCGCATCTGGCTGGACAACCTCTCGCGCACGCTGCTGCGCGAGGGCACGCTGAAGACGATGATCGCCGACGACAAGATTGCGGGCGTCACGTCCAATCCGTCGATCTTTTTCAAGGCCATCAGCGAGAGCCCGCATTACGCCGAAGACCTCGAAAAGCTCAGGGCCAACAAGACGATTTCGGCTGAACAGCGCTACGAGACACTGGCCATTGCCGACATCCAGCAGGCCTGCGACCTGCTGCTGCCGACACACAAGTCGAGCAACGGCGACGACGGCTATGTCAGCCTGGAGGTCTCACCGGCGCTGGCCCATGACACCGACGGCACCGTGGCCGCCGGATTGCGGCTCAAGGAAGCGGTCAAGCGTGCCAATCTGTTGATCAAGGTGCCCGCAACCGCAGCGGGCCTGCCCGCGATCGAGGAGCTGATCGCCCAGGGCTGCTCGGTCAATATCACGCTGATGTTTTCCCTGCGCCATGTCCGTGACGTGGCGGATGCGTATCTGCGCGGCATCACCAGGCATATCGATGGCGGCGGCGATGGCCGCAAGGTCAAGTCGGTGGCCAGCCTGTTCCTCAGCCGTGTAGACACTCTGCTCGATGATCGCCTGGAAGCCATCGGCGGCGATGCATTGTCGTTGCGCGGACGCTCGGCGGTGGCGCTGGCCAAACTGGCCTACCAGGAAAACCGGAAAATCTTCGGCGACAAGGCTTTCGCTGCACTCGCCAAACGCGGCGCCCGCCCCCAGAACATGCTGTGGGCCAGCACCGGCACCAAGAACCCGGCTTACAGCGATGTGCTGTATGTCGAAACGCTGATCGGATCGCGCACCGTCAACACCCTGCCCGACGCCACGCTCACGGCATTCCGCGAGCACGGCCGGGCCGAGGCCACGCTGGAGAAAGATGTCGAACGTGCAGAGGAACAGTTCGCCGCACTGGAACGCCTAGGCATCGACGTCAACGCGATCGGCGAGGAACTGCAAACCCAGGGATTGAAACAGTTCGAAGACGCGTTTCAGAAACTGCTCGCGCTGACCGCAAACTGAAGCTGCGGGACGCGCCCCGGGCGCGATGCAACTGCGGTCAGGTCGCGCCGCGATGCCACAGCGAACCGCCGCTGGCCTTGTCGATTTCACCCAGTTGCGCCTCGTGCGCGGCCAGTTCATCCGGGTTCGCCCGCACCACCACGAGTTTCAGTTCGCCACGTGCAAATCCGGCAGCACCGACCTCGGCCGTCGATGTTTCGACTTCCATCATCAGGCTCTCCTGACCTCGGGTCATGGCCAGATAGACTTCCGCCAGCAATTCGGCATCCAGCAAGGCACCGTGCAGCGTGCGCGCGGAATTGTCGATCTGGTAACGATCGCACAGCGCATCGAGGCCATTACGCTTCCCGGGATGCAATTCTTTCGCCATGCGCAGCGTATCGATAATGCTCGGGCAATAGTTCGCGAGTTTTTTCTGACGGATCAGTCCCAGTTCGTTGTCGATGAATCCCACGTCGAATGACGCGTTGTGGATGATCAGTTCAGCGCCGGCGACATAATCAAGAAACTCGGTGGCTATTTCCGCGAACTTCGGTTTGTCGCTGAGGAATTCCGTGGTCAGGCCGTGCACCTGCAACGCGCCTTCGTCGCTGTCGCGCCCCGGATTGACGTAGCGGTGGAAATGCCTGCCGCTCAAGCGCCGGTCGATCAGTTCAACGCCGGCAATCTCGATGATGCGGTGCCCGAGCTTGGGATCAAGGCCGGTGGTCTCGGTGTCGAGGATGATCTGTCGCACCGGCATCAGGCTACCCGCCCCGGTTTGACACTGTCGACGCCCATGTTCGCCAGCATGTCTGCACGTTCATTGCCATCGTGGCCCGAATGCCCCTTGACCCACAGCCATTCGATGTCATGCAGTGCCGCAAGCTCATCGAGGCGGCGCCACAGGTCCTCATTCTTGACCGGTTTCCTGTCTGCGGTTTTCCAGCCGCGCTTTTTCCACGCATGGATCCACTCCGAAATGCCCTGCTGCACATATTTTGAATCGGTGTGCAGGCGCACCTTGCAGCGGCGCTTGAGCGCCTCCAGCGCGCGAATCACCGCGGTGAGTTCCATCCGGTTGTTGGTGGTATGCGGCTCACCGCCGTAGAGTTCGCGTGTCCTGCCGCTGCCGTTCAGCAGCGCACCCCAGCCGCCGGTGCCGGGGTTGCCCTTGCAGGCACCGTCGGTATAGATGTCGATTACATCAGTCATGTCTACATCGTTGTTCATTGTATGCGCGTCCTCGCCGCTGCCGCGTCCTCGTCATGCACCCGCTCGGGCACCGATGCGAGATTCTTCTTCGGCGCGGCGCGGTCACTCCATTTGGGCATGATCAGGCGAATGCCGCGCACCCGTTTGATCGCCTGCAGGAAATAGACGCCGCCGGCAATCGGCCACCAGCGATCCCCGGCTTTCTCCATGAAGCCGAAGCGGTCGAGCCATTTCTGCTCGGTGCACGGCGGCACATAACAGGTCATCGATCCCGCGACGATCTCGAGACCGAGCAGCGCAAACCAGTCCTTGACCCGCGGCAGCCGGATAAACTGCCCGGACCACGGGAAGCTGCGTTTCGTGCCGATACCGCGGCGCATGCCCCACAGGCTCAGCGGGTTGAATCCGGAGATGACGACGTGTCCCTCGGGCCGCAGCACGCGCGCTACTTCGCGCACGACCTGGTGCGGATGTCCGGAAAATTCCAGTGTATGCGGCAGCACCATCAGATCGACGCTGTTGGACTCGATCGGCAGGTCGCGGAAGTCCGTGCGCAGTCCGACATCACCATGCGGGCCTGCGTGCACGCGCAGCGGGATGCGACTAGACTGCAGCAGGTCGATCTGCTGCAGTCCGAGTTGCAGCGCGTGATACCCGAAGATGTCGACTACAGCATTGTCAAAATACTGTTGTTCGCGCGCCATCAGGTAGCGGCCGGGCGGACTCGCCAGCCACTGCGT
Source organism: Burkholderiales bacterium (assembly GCA_041620115.1). Lineage (GTDB taxonomy): Bacteria > Pseudomonadota > Gammaproteobacteria > Burkholderiales > SG8-41. The sequence goes on from JBFKCU010000067.1 coordinate 6,146, forward strand.
CGTTGAGTTTTCCGAAACTGGCTCTGGAGCTGCAATTGACATGGTGCGAGTTTAAATCAAATAATCGCCCACTGATCAGCAAGGGAGCAAGTGATGCCAGATTTCGAAGTCGTGCCACTGCGCGCATTCTCAGACAATTACATCTGGACCATCCGCGATGGCAGTCACGCCGCCGTGGTCGATCCGGGCGATGCGGCGCCGGTGCTCGATTACCTCGCCCGCGAGAAACTGACCCTGGTCGCCATACTCAATACCCATCACCACGCCGATCATGTCGGCGGCAATGCGGCACTGCTGGCCCGCACCCGGGTGCCCGTATACGGTCCGCACGACGACCGCATACCCGAAGTCACCACGCGCCTGGCCGACGGCCAGCGCTTCGTGCTGCCGCATTTCAACATCGAGATGGACACGCTGGAGATCCCCGGTCACACACGTACGCATATCGCCTTTTACGGCGGCGGCATGCTGTTCTGCGGTGACACCCTGTTTGCCGCCGGCTGCGGCCGCCTGTTTGAAGGCACGCCGCGCCAGATGCACGATTCGCTGACGCGCCTGGCGCGACTGCCGGACGATACCCGCGTCTACTGCGGCCACGAGTACACGTTGGCCAACATCAAGTTTGCCAGGGCCGCCGAACCCGACAACCGCCGGCTCGCTGAACTGGAAAAACAGGCGCAAGCACTGCGCGCGCAGGATCAGCCCACGCTGCCGTCCTCCATCGCACAGGAGAAAGCCACCAACCCGTTCCTGCGCGTCACGGAACCGGCCGTCATGTCGAGCGCGAGCACGCGTGCGGCCAAAAAACTCACCGACCCGGTGGCCGTGCTCGCCGAAATCCGCGACTGGAAAAACAATTTTTGAGGCATTTTGCCCTCAATTTCGTGCCCTACCTCCAATTGTTACAATAAATTATTGATTTATAAGGAATATTCATATTGACATCGTGACGGGTCACGACTACTATCCGCCAATATTTGGCTAGCGAGTGCTGCCGCTGATTGTCGTTAATCCAACGTGTATCGGAACCCCGCACGCATGATGACCCTGACCACACGCTACGCCCTGCTGACCGTGCTGTTGTTGACGGCAGCCTGCGCCCAGATTCCCGCGGGCGAACTCACCGAACAGAATGCTGACGCCGCACCGCGCACGCCAATCGCCGCGGTGCCCGAGCCCGTCATCGTCGCCCCCGTTGTCGTCCCAGTAGCAGAAACTGTCGCGACACCCGTTGTCGTTCCGGCCGCAGTGCCGGCGCCCCCGCGGGACATCTGGGAACGCCTGCGTTCCGGTTACGCGATGGCCCCGATGGACAACGACCTCGTCCGCGCATGGGAAAGCCGCTATGTCGCCAAGCCGGAATATTTTTCACGCATGGTCGAGCGCGGCAGCCATTACCTCTTCCACATCGTTGAGGAAATCGAGCGGCGCAAAATGCCGGCAGAAATCGCACTGCTGCCGATGATTGAGTCCGCCTACAATCCGCAGGCCTATTCCAAGGCACACGCCTCAGGCCTGTGGCAGTTCATTCCATCCACCGGAAAACTCTACGGCCTGCGCCAGAACTGGTGGTATGACGGCCGCCGCGATGTCATCGCCGCAACCGGTGCGGCCCTGGACTATCTCGAAAAACTGTATGCCCAATTTGGCGACTGGGAACTGGCACTGGCCTCTTACAACTGGGGTGAAGGCGCCGTTGCCCGCGCCATGTCCCGCAATCAGGCCAAGGGACTGCCCACGGATTACGCCAGTCTCACCATGCCGGCAGAGACCCGCAATTATCTGCCCAAGCTGATCGCCGTCAAAAACATCATCGCCGATCCGGCGCGATTCGGCGTGACCCTGGTCAACGTCCCGAATGAACCTTATTTCGAAGTCGTCACCGTCCGGCGTCACATCGACGTCAAACTCGCTGCAAAATTTGCCGGAATGCCGCTCGACGAATTCAAGTTCCTCAACCCGGCACACAACAAGCCCGTGATCATGGCCGGCGAAGAGGAAAAAATCGTGCTGCCGCGCGACCGCGTTGCCGCGTTCAAAGCGAATCTGAACAAGCATGAGGAGCCGCTGGTGTCGTGGCAAGCGCACAAGATCAAGGCCGGAGAGCATCCCGAAAAGATCGCCGCAAAATACGGCATCAGCCTGACAGAACTGAAACGGGTCAACGGCATCGGCGGCAGCAAGAAGTTCCACACCGGGCTCGCCCTGCTGGTACCGGTCAAGGCCGGCGCGACGCCCAACCTGCCCGACCTGCCGGCGCCGCCCGTAACCATGGCCAAAGCCTATAAAGCGGCGAGCAGCAAGAACACCAGGCGCAACACCAAGACCAGCACCAAACCGGCAAGCAAACAGGCCGTTGCAGCACGCGCACCAGCTCCGGCCAAGAGCGCATCGCCGGAAACCCGGCCGGCCAAAGCGTCCACGGCATTAATCACCGCGGCAGCCCGCTGAGCGCTCAATCGTAGAGATGGCAGCGCGCCGCATGTGAGGCGCTGAATGTCCGTTCGTCCGGAAATTCGCTGTTACAGCGGGGCATGGCTGCACTACAGCGCGGATGAAAGTGACAACCCTGGGGCGGATGGACCGGCGACGGCAGGTCACCGGCCAGCTGGATCACCGGACGCGTCGCCTGCGGATCCGCAACCGGCACGGCAGACAACAACGCCTGCGTGTACGGATGCCGGGGCGAGCGCAACACCTCCGCAACCGATCCGCGCTCAACCACGCGGCCCAGGTACATCACCGCAACCTCGTCGGCCATGTATTCAATGACCGACATGTTGTGGCTGATAAACAGATAGGCCAGGCCCTTGTCGCGCTGCAGGCGTTTGAGCAGATTCAGGATCTGCGCCTGCACCGACACATCGAGCGCACTGGTCGGCTCGTCGCAGACGATCAATTGCGGCTCCACCGACAGGGCGCGGGCAATGGCGATGCGCTGGCGCTGTCCGCCTGAAAATTCATGCGGATAACGGGTTTTTACGTCGACAGCAAGCCCGACTTCCGCCAGCAGCGCGTCGACGCGCGCCTGCCGGTCCTGAGCATTATCTCCGACGTCCAGCGCCAGCATCCCCTCTTCCAGCGCGTCACCGATGCGCACGCGCGGATTCAACGATGCATACGGATCCTGGAAGATGATCTGCGCGTGGCGGCGTTGCGCACGCAAATCCCTGCGCGTCAGCGCCAGAAAATCATCACCGCCGAACATCACCCGACCGCCCGTGGGCTCCACCAGCCGCAGCAGCCCCTTGCCCACGGTCGTCTTGCCGCACCCGGATTCGCCGACCAGGCCCAATGTCCGGCCGGCGGCAATCTCGAGTGAAACGCCATCCACAGCCCTGACGTGGCCGGTGACCCGCCGCAACAGTCCCGCATGGATCGGGAAATGCACCTTGAGCTCGGCGACCTGAAGCAGCGTGCCGGTTGAGGCCGGCAGTTCGGCATTGACCGGCGGCGGCGCACCGGTTGCCGCAGTCGAGTCGAATCCGCGATGCTCGTGTTCGTACAAATGGCATTTGACGCGCTGCTGCTCGTGCGCTGTGCTCCATTGCGGCACGGTCGTCGCGCACTGGGGCAACGCATGATCGCAACGCTCGACAAAGCGGCAACCGGTGAACACCCGGTCCAGCGGCGGCACGGTGCCGCGAATCGCTGCCAGCGCCCTCCCGCGGCCGACGCGATCCGGCAATGACTCG
>JBFKCU010000068.1:0-9758 GCA_041620115.1 Burkholderiales bacterium
ATGCGTGCCGCGTCGAGCGCGGCATAGGCTTCGGGCGCGACGGCATCGCGTGCGCTCCACGAAAGGAATATGGGTTTGTCGGTCCTGGCTGCAGCAGCAACGATCTCCGTGGCGACTTTCTGCGCGATTTCGCCCTGCAACGACGCATTGATCATGGCAATGCAATCGACACCGGGATCATCGTTGATCGCCTGCAGCGTGCGGTTGATCAGCGTGAGGTCGTTGAAAATCGCGGCCGTGACATCCACCGGGTTGCCGACGGAGCCGAACGAGGGCACGAACTCCTTGAGCTTGGCCACGGTCTCCGGTGCGAGCTGCGCGAGCTGCATGCCGCCACTGATGCATTCATCGGTCATCAGGATGCCCGCACCGCCTGAAATGGTGATGATCGCCAGGCGATTGCCGCGGGGCAGCCGGCCGCAGTTGAGCGCGCGACCGTAATCGACCAGGTCCTGGATATCCTCGACCTGGATGATGCCTTTCTGCCGGAAGGCGGCTTTGTACAGCGCCATCGCGCCGCCGAGATTGGCCGTGTGCGAGGCAGCCGCTTTTTGCCCCTGCTCGGTGTTGCCGACCTTCCACATCAGGATGGGCTTGCCAGCCGCCAGCGCCTTGTCGCCGACATCGAGGATGCGTCGTGCATCCTTCACGCCTTCGATATAGGCACCGATGATGTCGGTCTGCGGATCGCGGATGAAATAGTCGAGGAAATCCAGCGTCGACACGCCGATTTCATTGCCGGTGGTCACCATCTGACGGAAAGGCAGGCCGCCGTCGAGAGAGGACAGGTTCATCACCGAAAAACCGAAACCGCCGGACTGCGACACCATGCTCACCTTGCCGGCGGTGTAGTCGGCATTGAACACCGACCCGAACCCGGCATACACCGCGTCGGCGGCATTGATCATGCCCTGGCAGTTCGGGCCGATGACACCGATGTTGTACTCGCGCGCGATGTCGGCCAGTTTTTTCTGCATCGCCACACCGCTGCCCCCGGTTTCGGAAAACCCGGAGCTGAAAATGATCACGTACGGCACGCCCATCTTGCCGCAGCTCGTCAGCATGTCGGCCACGCGCGCGGCATTGACGAGGATCAGCGCCAGTTCAGGCGTCTCGGGCAAGGCATCCAGCGACGGCCAGCATTTGACGCCGGCAATTTCCTGGTACTTCGGATTGACCGGAAAAAGCTTGCCCTTGTAACCATGGGCCAGCATGTGCTTCAGCGGCTGTCCGCTGATGGTGACCAGGTCCTGTGACGCGCCGATGATGGCGATGGATTTTGGACTGAAAAAACGTTCGATGTCAGTGCGCATGGGTTGGCGGTGATGAGATGCTTTTTTGTTGCAGGAAGGCGCCGATTATACGCGGTCGGGTCCGCCCATCATCGCGTGCTATGATCATTTGCACTCCTGTTACGACCATATTATGAGCACGACCGCTGCAACCGTTTTGCCTGCCCGCACTTTCCGTGATGTCTGGCTGATTTCCGCCGGACACGGACTGACCCACTGGTATCCCGCGACCTTCTACGTGCTGTTGCCGCTGATCGGCAAGGAACTCGGTCTGTCCTATACGCAGATCGGTTTTCTGATGAGCGCGCAGCACATCGCCGGCGCCATTTCCAACCTGCCCGGCGGCATGGTGGTCGATGCCATCGGCAAGAAGGGTTATCTGCTTGCCGCCTCGCTGTTCTGGGTTGGCGTGCCGTACGCATTGATGAGCCTGACTGACAGCATGTGGATGCTGGTGGTGTGCCTGATGCTGGTCGGCATCGGCAACAACCTGTGGCATCCGGCGGCGATTCCGACGCTGGCCTACCGCTACCCGCACCGCAAGGGCCTGGTGCTGTCATTCCACGGCATGGGCGGAAACATCGGCGAGGCGCTGGCCCCGTTGGCCGCCGGCACATTGCTCGCCTGGTTCACCTGGCGCACGGTGGTGGTCATCAACGTCGTGCCCGGACTGGTCATGGCGACACTGATCCTGGTCATGCTGGGCGCGTTGACCACCGCGCGCGCACTCGACGATGACCGCGAAGTCAACACCAGCGGTGGCACGAAATGGAACATGCGCCAGTACTTCCGCGACCTCGGCGGCCTGCTGCGCGACCGTGCGCTGATGCTGATCTGCGTCAGCGCCGGGTTCCGTACCATGACCCAGAGCGGCCTGGTGGTGTTCCTGCCGGTGTACCTCGCGTACGAACAGGGCTATTCGCCGATCGCCGTCGGCGTGTGCATGACCGTGCTGCAGGTGGCGGGGCTGATTGCGGCCCCCATCGCCGGTCATCTGTCGGACAAGGTTGGCCGGCAGAAGGTCGTATTGTCGAGCATGCTGCTGACCGGCGTGACCATCATCGGCATGGTGTTCGCCGGACAGTCGCTGGCCTTCATCGTGTTCGTCGCGCTGGTGGGTTTCTTCCTCTATGCCATGCGGCCGGTCATGCAGGCCTGGGCCGTGGAGCACACGCCCAAGCGCCTGGCCGGCACCGGCGTCGGCCTGCAGTTCACGATCCTTGCAATCGGTGCCAGCATCGCGCCGGCCGCATTCGGGATCATCGCCGATACCTGGAGCGTCTATGCGGCGTTCTACTTCCTTGCCGGCATCATCATTGCGGCGAACCTGCTGGTCATGCTCGTTCCCGACACCGGCAAACCGCGCGGAGCCACGGCATGACCACCGGCCACTGGCATCCCCAGCGTGAAATCGAAATCATTGCCGGCACGCCCGCCGGCGGCGGGCAGGACCGGCCGGCGCGCGCGCTGATCAGCATCCTCGAAGCACAAGGGCTGATCGGACAACCCGCAAAGCTGACCAATATCCCGGGCAAGGGCGGCGGCAACGGCTGGGCCGAATTGCGCCGGCACGATGGCGACCCGCACGTGCTCGCCATCAACTCGCCCACCATCATCACCAACAAACAGCTGGGTGTCGCCGATTTCGACCACGCCGCGCTGACCCCGCTGGCCAACCTCTACACCGAATACATCGCGTTCGTCGTGCGCGCCGATTCGCCGATCCGCACCGGCGCGGATTTCATGGCACGGCTGAAATCCGACACCGCCGGCTGCCGCATTGCGCTGGCCACGGCCATCGGCAACATCAACCACATGGCGCTGGCGCAGGTCACCGCACACGCCGGCGGCGACATCAAGGCACTGCAGATCAACGTGTTTGATTCAGCCCTTTACGCCGTGGCCGACGTGATCGAAAAGCGCGCGGAAGTCGGCGCCATCACCGCCGTCAGCGCGGTCAAAGCCATCGAATCGGGACAGGTGCGCGCGTTCGCGGTATCGGCACCGCAACGCCTGCCGCGGCTTTATGCGGCGGTGCCGACCTGGACCGAGCAGGGCGTGAACTGCGTCATCGGCACCTGGCGCGGCGTCATCGGCGCGGCCGGACTGACGCCGCAGCAGATTGCCTACTGGGAAGAGGCCTTGCGCGCAGCCACAACCACCGCCGAATGGAACGCCGCGCTCGCGGAAAAATACTGGGCCAACACCTATCTGAGCGGCGCGGAACTGCTGAGTTTCCTCGACCGCGAACGCGAGGTCATGGGCCGGCTACTGCACGACCTGGGTCTGCTGCCGGCCTGAGTTCACCGCCGGCCGCGATGGATGGCCGGCACCGGGTCCGCGTCAATCCACCCGCGCGCCCGAATCCTTGACCACTTTCGCCCACTTGACCACTTCGGCCTTGAGGAAACTGCTGAACTCGGCCGGCGTGCTGGTGCGCGGCTCCAGCCCCAGCTCGTTCAGGCGCTTGCTGACGTCGGGTGCTTTCAGGATCTTCACCGTTTCCGCATTGAGTTTGTCGATCACCGCCTGCGGCAGGCCCGCGGGACCCGTCAGACCGTTCCAGCCGATGGCCTCGTAACCCGGCACACCCGCTTCCGCGATGGTGGGCACCTCCGGCAGCGCCGGGATGCGCGTGGCGCTGCTGACGCCAAGGGCACGCAAGCGCTTCGCCTGCACATGCGGCACACCGGAGGGGGCCGTGGCAAAGGTCAGCATCACGTGTCCCGCGAGCAGGTCAGTCATCGCCGGCGCGGCACCCTTGTACGGCACATGCACGATGTTCACGCCGGTACTGGTCTTGAACATTTCCGCGGTCAGGTGCGGCGCGCTGCCGTTGCCGGCCGAACTGTAGTTGAGCTGCCCGGGACGCTTTTTCGCGAACGCAATGAACTCTTTGACGGATCTCACCGGCAGCGACGGATGAACCACCAGGATATTGGCGACCTGCGCGAGCAGCGTGATCGCCGTGAAATCCTTGAGCGGATCGTACGCGAGCTTGCTGTAGAGACTGGGATTGACCGTGTGCACGGTCGATGCCGACAGCAGCGTGTAGCCGTCACCAGGTGAACGGACCACGGCCTCGGCGCCGATGTTGCCGCTGGCCCCGGCGCGATTGTCGATGATGACCTGCTGCCCCCAGGCTTCCGTCAGCTTCTGCCCAAGCAATCGCGTCAGGATGTCGGTAGTGCCGCCCGGCGGATAGGGTACGACGATGCGTATCGGCTTGGACGGATAGGCTTGCGCCGCAGCCTGCTGCGCCGGCCAGGACAGCACCGCGAGTACGCCAAAGGCCGCAATACCTGCTGTTTTTGCGCTTGATGTAATCATTATTGTCCTCCTCGTGGTATGAAGTCATAGTAGGCGCATGGGTTCCGGCGCGTCAACCCGGCAATCCCGTTCGTTTGCAGACCTGATCAATGGAGAATCGTTTGAACGGCATTAAGGCATGGCAACACAAACTCGGCATGATCGTGCCGTCGTGGAACACCGTGATGGAATACGAGACCCAGCGCATGGCGGGCAGCGGCATCTCGGTGCATACACAACGTATCTCGCATACGGCAGACACTGAAGAAAACCTGATGTGGATGGGCACGCAGGTACCCGCGGCGGCACAGTTGCTGGCGCACGCCAAAGTCAATGTCATCTGTTATGGCTGCACCGCCGGCGGCTTCATCAAGGGCCCCGCATACGACCGCGAAATGAACGCGCAGATCAAGTCAGCCACAGGCGTCCCGGGCACCACGTCAGCTTCCGCCATCACCGATGCGCTGAACGCCGTGGGAGCGAAACGCATCAGCGTGGCCACGGCCTACGAGCCCTGGCTCAACATCAAAACGCAGCAGTACCTGGAAGCCGCCGGTTTTACGGTGCTCGCCATTGAAGGCTTCGGCACCCAGGCCCACGCCGCGGTCACGCCGGATCGCGTCGCCGCGCTCGCCAAAAAGGTCAATCAGGCGGACGCGGACGCGGTGTTCATCGGCTGCTCCAACCTGCGCACGCTGGAAATCATCGAAGCCCTGGAGCAGGATCTGGGCAAAGCCGTGATCACCAGCAATCAGGCGTCGATGTGGAGCATGCTGCGTCTGGCGGGAGCCACAGGCGTGGTGCCCGGCGCGGGCCGCCTGTTCCGCGACGCCTGAATTCCGTTGCGCCACCGCGCGGTAATATTATAACCTGTTGTTTTAATTGATTTATTTGTCAGTTCTTGATGTGTTATCCTTGTCGCCCCGCAGCAGTCTGCATTACCACTGGAAGCCATCCGCAATGAAAATCGAAGTACACGTCCACGGCAGCGTCTTCCTGTGCAAAGGCGTCACCCTCGCACAGGTCGAACTGGCCCTGCGTCCCTGGCTGGATTATGTCGATGCCGACCATCTGGCCGACGCCAAGAGCCTGGAACGCGAGGAAATGGGCATCGCGTTCGACACGCGCGAGCGGGTACTCAGCATGTGCTGGACCGGCGATGTCGGTCGCAGCTTCCACAACAAACTGACCGAAGCCTGCAACAACCTGGGACCGCTGACCGAATACGCCTCCGAAGTCGAGGTCACGTATTACCCGGACAGTGGTGAAGACGAGTTCCACCAGTTTTTCGTCGGCCCGTCCGCGGAAGCCATTCACGAATTCCGCCGTCAGTGCGTGATGGAAGACTTGAACCACATGCTGTCGCGCCACCTCGGCAAACCCGAAGTCGAGCAGGTCACTGAACTGGTCGCGCGGATGTTCGATGCGCACAAGCCGGCCAAACCCGCCGGCAGCGACAAGTCCTCTGTGACCGGCAGTTCCACGGTCATTCCATTGCACCCGCGCAACCGCCACCTGCACTGAGCATGGCGGCCGTGCGCGCGGTCAGTCTTTTTTTCTCGCTTCGCCCAACCGCAACGCCGGCATGCGCAATCCGACAAAAATCGCCGTGAAACGGATGACGACAATCGTCGCCATGCCGGCATATCCGGCGGTCAGCCGGTCGAACCCCGTTGCCTGCAACACCAGGTACACCACGATACCGATGATGGCGGCAGTCGCGTAGATTTCACCGTCGCGCAGCAGCAATGGAATCTCGGCGAGCAGCATGTCGCGGAACACCCCGCCGGCCACTCCCGTCATCGTGCCTAAAATCACCGCGATGATGCCGCCGTAACCCGCACTCTCGGCAATGCGCGCGCCGCTGATCGCAAACAGCGCCAGCCCCAGTGCGTCGGCAATCAGCAGCGCGCGCAGCGGAATCTCGCGGAACCTGACCACCAGCAGCGTCGTCAGTGTCGCGGCAAAAATCGCCCACAGATAACCCGTATCCACCAGCCAGAACACCGGCCGCTCGATCAGCAGGTCACGCAGCGTGCCGCCGCCGATGGCGGTGACGGTCGCGATCACCAGCACACCGAACCAGTCGAGATGCTTGCGTCCCGCGGCGAGCACGCCGCTGACCGCGAATACGGCCACACCGAGGAAGTCCATTAGCTGCAACGGCGTAATCGGAAAGCTCAAGAGAATACCCCTGACGACCATGCACCTGGAATCAAGCCGTTAGCTTAACAGCTGGCAGAGCACCGACAGTAAGCTAGTCAATCGAAAATAAACACGGCGAGACCCGAAACCTCCGTATACTCGTCGCCGGCACCAGTTCGCTCCAGACGAGGAACCCGAATGGCCGAGCTTTCATTGACCGCCTTGGCAATCTTGATGCTCGGTACCTTTGCTGCCGCATTTGTCACCAGCCTCGCGGGCTTCGCGTTCGGCATGGTTGCCGCGGCAATCTGGCTGCACGCACTGAATCCCTCACAAAGCACGTTCCTGATCGTAGCCTATGCACTGCTGGTCCAGGGATACGCGGTGTGGAAGCTTCGCAAGTCCCTAAACACGCAAAGGCTGATTCCGTTTGTCGCCGGCAGCGTGGTGGGAATCCCGGCGGGCGTCATGCTGCTGCAATGGGTCGCGCCGGAATCGCTGCGACTCTTCATAGGCTTGCTGCTGATGGCGTTCAGTGCCTACAACCTGGCCAAACCCGGCATGCCGGTGATCAAGGGCATGCGCAGGATGGCCGACGGCATCGTGGGTGTGCTCAACGGGGCGCTGGGCGGCGCCACCGGGCTGGGCGGCGTACTGCCCGCCATTTGGTGCAGCATGCGGGGCTGGACCCGGGACGAGCAGCGCGCTGTTTTTCAGCCCACGGCCGTCATCACTTTCGCAATCACGATCTTGGCGCTGAGCGGCGCCGGCATCGTAACGCGGAACTCACTGCTGCTGTTTGCGGCCGGACTGCCGGCCCTTGCTGCCGGGACCTGGCTGGGGTGGAAACTCTATGGACAAATTGACGAAGCCGGATTCCGGAAAATCGTTCTCGTCGTGCTGCTTCTGTCCGGGATGGTCCTGGCTGCAACCTCGGCACGACGGGCGATCGGATTCTGAGTTCCGGTAATCCGGTCAACTGCGTTTCTTAAGTGCGTCCTTGCGGAAACTGATGGTGGCCTCGGGATCGATCTTCACATGGATGATCGCCGGCTTGCCGGCCTTCAGCGCGTCGCGCAACGCATCGGCCGTTTCACCGGGCGCCGTCGGGTGATAGCCGTTGCCGCCGGTGAGTTTCATCACTTCATCGAAACGCGGACTGTGCACGTGCGCCCCGATGTAGCGCCCATCGTAGAAATCGCGCTGGTAGGCGATCTCCGAACCCCAGGTGCCGTTGTCCATGACGATGCCCACCGCTGGAATGTTGCTCGCCACGGCGGTGGTCATCTCGCCCATGGTCATGCCGAAGCCGCCGTCACCCATCAGCGAAATCACCGCGCGCCGGGGCGCGGCGACCTTGGCGCCGATGGCGGCTGAATACGAAAATCCGACCATGCCGCAATCGAGCGGCGTCAGCAGCGCCGGCGCCTCGTAGAACGGCAACTGGTCGGTGGCCTGGAAGCCGGTGGTGCCGGCATCCAAAGTGAATACGGCGTTGCGCGGTGCCGCCTTGCGCACCTCGGCGTAGATCACGTCGGGATGCATCGGCGTGCCGCTGCGCGCGCCGGAGGCCTCGCGTTCCGCCCACAGTGCCACGCGCGCCTTGGCGTAGGCTTCGTTGCGCCCGCGCCACGGTGCGTCGCCGGCGGCAATCGGCTGCATCAGCGCGGCCAGGCCTTCGATGACCGCGCCAGCATCGGCCGCTACCGCCAGCGTGGTCGGGAAAAAACGACCCAGCGCCATCGGATCAACGTCCACCTGGATCAGCTTTGCGGTCGGCGACACATCGGTGTGCTTGTAGAACGTGGTGTTGAATCCGAGCCGTGTGCCCAGCGCGATGATCAGGTCGGCTTCGCGCATCAGCGTGCTCGCCACCGGATTGCCGCGCGGCCCGACGCCGCCGGCGTGCAACGCAAAATCCATGGGCAGGATGTCGGCGTGTCCGGCGGAACTGGTCACCGGGATCTGCAGTTTTTCGGCGAGCGCTGCGAGTGCCTTACTCGCACGCGCCCACTTGATGCCGGCGCCGGCGTGGAACACCGGCTTCTTGGCGGCAAGGATCAGTTTGCGGATTTCCGCCAGCGTCGCGGCATCGGCTGCCGGCGCCCTGATGTCCACTACTGCGCGCTGCGGAATGTCGGCGTCGATATCGTGATTGAACAGATCGCGCGCGATGTTGACCACCACCGGCCCGCGGCGGCCCGAGTTGGCAATGCGGTAGGCTTCGAGGATGAACTCCGGAATGCGATCAGGGCGCGGCACGGTCATCACCCGCTTGGTCACCGGCAGGAACAATGTGTTCTGGTCGATTTCCTGGAAGGCATCGCGCCCCTGGTGTTCGGTGGAGGCCAGGCCGGTAATCGCCACGACCGGCGAATATGCAAACTTCGCCTGCGCCAGGCCCAATACCATGTTGGCCGAACCCGGACCGGCCTGACCGCAGATGAACGTGCCCGGCGTCTGCGTCATGCGCCCGTAGGCATCGGCCATGTGCATGCCGCAGTTTTCATGACGCACACCGATGTATTCGATGTCTTTTTTGACATCGTACAGCGCGTCGTACATCTCCAGCGTGCTCGATCCCATCAGGCCGAACACCTTGCTCACACCGGCAGCGCGCAGCGCCTCCACTGCGGCCACACCACAGCGCATTTTCTTCATGGTCATGCCCTCTTCCCTCCTGCCCGTTATTTCTTCAGCACATCCGGATTGGCGACGTTGATCGGCTTGCCGGCGAGATACGCCACGATCTGCTCGACCGCCGTGCCGTAGTAGGACTCATAGGTCGCCTCTTCGACATAACCCAGATGAGGCGTGCACACCACGTTGTCCATGCCGATCAGCGGGTGACTGGCATTCATCACCGGTTCGTCCTCAAAGACGTCGATCGCGGCGCGTCCGGGGCGTCCCGCCTTCAGCGCGTTGACCAGCGCGTCCTTGGCAATGATCGGCGCACGGCTGGTGTTGACGATCAGCGCCGTGGTTTTCATCCGCGCCAGATCCTCCGCGGTA
>JBFKCU010000069.1:0-9755 GCA_041620115.1 Burkholderiales bacterium
CCAGCGGCGCGCCGATATGAATGCCGATGCGCGCGTGTCCATGGCCATGGCGATGACCACCGCCGGCATCGGCGTGTGCAGTCACCATCAGCATGGCCGCGGCCAGGGTCAGCATTACGATTCCGCGCATGATTCCTTCCTTGCGGTCTTGGAGGCCTGCGTCAATGATAGGCCTGCGGCCGCCGATGTGAAACCATTGGATTGTTAGAAAATGTAACTGCCGTCTACCGTACGGCCGGTAGGCGGGTATAGCCGTCGTCAGGCGCTGCGCGCGCGCACTCCCCCGATTCATACCGGATTGTCCACGTCGATAAAGCGGTGCTTGAGGCCGAATTTCTGCGCCAGATGCTCGCCCAGCGCCTGCACGCCGTAGCGCTCGGTCGCGTGATGGCCCGCAGCAATATAGGGAATGCCGGACTCACGCGCAATGTGCACGGTCTGCTCGGAAATTTCGCCGCTGATGTAGGCGTCCACGCCGAGCGCGATCGCCTCCTCGAACATGCCCTGCGCGGCGCCGGTACACCAGGCGATGCGGCGCAGCGGCGCCGACCGCTCGCCGATGACCAGCGGCGCGCGTGCAAGCTTTTTTTCGATCACCGCGCTGAACGCGCCCAGGCTGAGTTCTTCGCCAAGGATGCCGTGCGCGCCGATGTCCTGGTCGCCGAAGCGTCCGGTCGGTTTCAGGCCGAGCTGCCGTGCCAGCGCGGCATTGTTGCCGACCTCGGGATGCGCATCCAGTGGCAGGTGGTAGGCAAAGAGGTTCAGGTCGTATTCGAACAGCCGGCGGATGCGCTGACGACGCAGGCCCGTGATGCGCGCATCCTCGCCACGCCAGAAGTAGCCATGGTGCACGATCAGCGCATCGGCCTTGGCCGCTACAGCGGCTTCGATCAGCGCCGCCGACGCGGTGACGCCGGTGACGATGCGGGTGACGTCGGTGCGCCCTTCCACCTGCAGCCCGTTTGGGCAATAATCACGAAAATCAGGGACTTGCAGAAAACCTGCAAGATAGACATCCAGCGCAGCGCGTTCCATAACCATTATCCGGAAATCCAAAAAGCCATTGTAACCGCGACCCCGCGAACGACCGCTTCATGAGAAAACTCTGGCTCATCTTCAGTCAAACGGCGACCGTATGTCTTGCGGTCTTGTTCGTCGTCAGCACCCTGCGCCCCGATCTGCTGAACGGCGTGCCGCAGAATGCGGTGGTGACCGTGCGCCAGCCGGTGGCGGATGCCACGCCCGGCGTGCCGCGCACGGGTTCATACAGCGATGCGGTACGCAGAGCGATGCCGGCCGTGGTCAACATCTACACCTCCAAGGCGATCAAAGTACAGCAGCATCCGCTGCAGAATGACCCCCTGTTCCGGTTTTTCTTCGGTGACCAGCCCGAGGCCCAAAGCCAACCCAGCACCAATCTCGGCTCCGGCGTCATCGTCAGCGATTCGGGCTACATCCTGACCAACAGCCATGTCGTGGAAGCTGCCGACGGCATCGAAATCGCGCTCGCAGACACGCGTCGCGTCAACGCGCGCGTGGTCGGCACGGATCCGGAATCGGACCTGGCGGTGCTCAAGATCGATCTGCCGAAGCTGCCAGCAATCACGCTCGGACAGCCCGACAGCGCCCGCATCGGCGACGTGGTGCTCGCAATCGGCAATCCGTTCGGCGTCGGCCAGACCGTTACGATGGGCATCGTCAGCGCGCTGGGCCGCAGCCACCTCGGCATCAACACATTTGAGAATTTCATCCAGACCGATGCGGCAATCAACCCGGGAAATTCAGGCGGCGCGCTGGTCGATGTCAACGGTCACCTGATCGGCATCAACACGGCAATCTATTCGAAAACGCCGGGCGGCGCGTCACTGGGCATCGGCTTCGCGATTCCCGTCAGCACGGCCAAAACGGTCATGGAACAGATCATCAAGACCGGCGCAGTACAGCGCGGCTGGATCGGCGTCGGCGTGCAGGACATGACCCGGGAAATCGCCGAGTCCTTCAAGATGCCGGATGCGCGCGGCGCGCTGATCACCGAGGTCTTTCGCGGCACGCCCGCCGACCGCGGCGGCATGAAGGTGGGCGACATATTGATCGCCGTCGAAGGCAGCCCGGTGACCGATTCAGCAACCATGCTCAATCTGATCGCGGCACTGGTGCCGGGCAGCCCAGCCACGCTGCGCGTGCTGCGGGAATCCCGCGAGATTGACCTGAAGATCACCGTGGGGCGGCGGCCGAAACAGGCGCGCCGGGAGTAGTCCGCCGTTTCAGGTGTTGCTGCGGCCGCGTTCTTCGGAGTCGACGCGGTCGAGCTCCGCTTCCTGTTCGGCGTCCGACGGCGGTTGATAATCGTTGTCTGCGGCAGCCGCCGCCCGTTTGGGGACGAGGCGCGCCGCCAGCAGGCCCACCTCGAACAACAGACACATCGGAATCGCCAGCAGCAGCTGCGACACCACGTCGGGCGGGGTGACGATGGCTGAAATGACGAACGCAATCACGATGAAATAGGGCCGGATGTTGCGCAGCTGATCGAGCGTCACCAGACCCATGCGTGTCAGCATGACCACAACAATCGGCGTCTCGAAAGTCAGGCCGAACGCGAGGAACATCGTCAGCACGAAGTTCAGGTAGTTTTCGATATCCGGCGCGACCGAAATGCTCTTCGGCGCGATCTGGTTGATGAAATGAAATACCGTCTGGAAGACGAAGAAGTAACAGAACGCAATGCCGATCACGAACAGAATCGTGCTCACTACCACCAGCGGCATCACCAGGCGTTTTTCGTGACTGTAGAGCCCGGGCGCGACAAACGACCATGCCTGATAAAGCGTGTAGGGCAGCGTCACGACGAACGCCACCATCATTGCGACCTTCACCGGCACCAGGAACGGCGTGACCACGCCGGTGGCGATCATTTTTGCGCCCTCGGGCAGCGCCCGCATCATCGGTGTCGCCAGCAGATCATAGAGCTCGGATGCGAACGGGATCAGCACCACCAGCACCACGCCGAACACGATCAGCACGCGCAACAACCGGTCGCGCAGCTCGATCAGGTGGGAAATGAACGTGTCTTCGCTCACTGGGGGAAATCTGCCATGCGTTTACGCCGGTTTTCCGCTGTCTGACGGCGCGGGCTTCGTCTCAGCCGCCGGTTCAGCAGCTTCCTTTACGGCAGCCTGCGCGTCACCGCTGATCTTGTTCATCTCGGTTTCGGCGGATTGCATTTCCTGACTCACCGATTGCTCGATCGAGCGCGCAGTGTCCTGCATGCTCGCCTGCAGCTTGCGCAGGTCGTCGAGCGCCATTTCGCGGCTGATGTCCGACTTCACGTCGTTAACATAGCGCTGCATGCGGCCGAACAGGTGACCCGCTGCGCGCGCCACTTTGGGCAGGCGTTCAGGCCCGATCACGATCAGCGCCACGACGGCGATGACCATCAGTTCGGAGAAGCCGATATCAAACATGGGGAGGAAAGCCCGGACTGCGCAAGGTAAAACACGGACCTGAATCAGCGGCGGGGATCATCCCGCCACACCCGGCTTCAGGCCTTACATTGCACGGCTCAGGACTTCGTGGACTCCTTGCGCGCTTCGCCGTCGATCGTCTGCCCGGTGGAAGGCGGGATTTCGCCCTTGGCCTGCTCCGTCTTGCCCTCTTCGGATTTCATGCCTTCCTTGAAACCTTTCACCGCACCACCCAGGTCGGAACCCACGTTGCGCAGCTTCTTGGTGCCGAACACCAGAACGACCACCAGCAACACGATCAACCAGTGCCAGATGCTGAACGAACCCATATTACGCTCCTCATGATCCGTGCAAGGGCACGGAATAAAAATCGACTGTTGCGATGCGCGGTGCGCGGTCGCAGCCGCGCCATCCGCACATCCCTATTTTCGCGACGCCTTTTCCGCGACGCCGGACACGCCCTCGCGCCGCTGAAGTTCCGCCAGCACATCCTCCGGCCCGACATCATGCCAGGCCAGCAAAACCAGCGTGTGAAACCACAGATCGGCGGTTTCGCGCACCACATGCAGTTTATCACCCTCCTTCGAGGCAAGCAGGGTCTCCGCTGCCTCTTCGAGCACCTTGCGCAGGATCGCATCCTCGCCTTTCGCGAGCAGGCCGGCCACGTACGAGCCCGCGGCATCACCGCCCTTGCGCGCAGCAATGGTTGCGCCCAGTCGCCGCAGCACGTCTTCAGAAAACATTTTGTCTTTATCCGTCATTGGTGTGGCTTGCCGTAGATCGCTGCGGGATCCTTCAGGACCGGATCAACCTCGACCCAGCTCCCGTTGCGCAATTCCTGAAAAAAACAGCTGTGGCGTCCGGTATGACAGGCAATCCCGCCGATCTGTTCGACTTCAAACAGCACGACATCTTCGTCGCAGTCGAGACGGATGGCCTGCACTTTCTGCACATGGCCGGACTCCTCGCCCTTGTGCCAGAGCTTGCGGCGTGACCGCGACCAGTAGTGTGCCTCGCCGGTCGCCGCCGTCTGCGCCAGCGCCTCACGATTCGCCCAGGCCACGGTGAGCACCCGGCCGGAGCCAGCCTCCTGAGTCACTACCGGAATCAGTCCGTCGCTACCCCAGCGTATGCGGTCCAGCCAGTTCGGCGCCATGATGTCCTGCGGCGGATGATTGCCGCCGAAAAATATAACTTATTGATTCTAATTGTTTTTTTTGACCGCT
The DNA here is from genome assembly GCA_041620115.1 of Burkholderiales bacterium. Taxonomy (GTDB): domain Bacteria; phylum Pseudomonadota; class Gammaproteobacteria; order Burkholderiales; family SG8-41. The sequence continues at coordinate 4,688 of JBFKCU010000069.1, forward strand.
ACAAGCGGACTTCAATACCGCGCGCGGCCATGAATTCCTTGGCCTGGCGCACGGTGTATTCGCCATAGTGAAAAATGCTGGCCGCGAGCACCGCATCGGCGCGGCCCATGGTCACGCCGTCAGCCAGATGCGCGAGGTTGCCGACGCCGCCGCTGGCGATGATCGGGATGTCCAGTGCCGCAGAAAACGCTGACGTCAGCTCGAGATCAAAACCCACACGCGTGCCGTCCCGGTCCATGCTGGTCAGCAGGATTTCACCAGCGCCCAGCGCCTGCATCCTGCGGCCCCATTCGAGCGCGTCAAGGCCCGTGGCCTTGCGCCCGCCGTGCGTGTAGACCTCCCAGCGCAGCGGAGCGGAACCGGCGACGCGCTTGGCATCGATCGCGACCACGATGCACTGCGCGCCGTAGCGTCCGCTGGCGTCCGCGACAAACTGCGGATTCTGTACGGCGGCGGTGTTGATGCTGACCTTGTCCGCACCGGCATTGAGCAGGCGACGCACATCCTCGACGGTGCGCACGCCGCCGCCAACCGTCAGCGGGATGAACACCTGTGCCGCCACGTCTTCGATGATATGCAGGATCAGGTCGCGGTCGTCGCTGGTTGCCGTGATGTCGAGGAATGTCAGCTCGTCGGCGCCCTGATCCCCGTAGCGGCGTGAAATTTCCACCGGATCCCCAGCATCCTTCAGTTCGACGAAATTGACGCCCTTGACCACGCGGCCGGCGGTGACGTCCAGACAGGGAATGATGCGCTTGGCGAGACCCATAAAAACGTCAGCCTGCGCAGCTCAGTCCTTCTTGCTCAACTGATCGGCGAGTTTCTGCGCTTCATCAAATTTCAGTGTGCCCTGGTAGACCGCACGCCCGGTGATGGCGCCGATGATGCCCTCGGCTTCAACAGCGCAAAGCTTTCTCACGTCTTCGAGATCGGTGATGCCCCCGCTGGCGATGACCGGCACGCTGAGCTCGCGCGCCAGCGCCACGGTCGCTTCGATGTTGACCCCGGTGAGCATGCCGTCACGGCCGATGTCCGTGTAAATCACCGCCTCAGCACCGTAGTCCTCGAACTTTCTGGCCAGATCGATGACGTCGTGCCCGGTCATCTTCGACCAGCCATCCACCGCAACCTTGCCGTCCTTGGCATCGAGCGCAACGATGATATGCCCCTGGAATGCGGTGCAGGCTTCCTGCAGAAAACCCGGCGTCTTCACTGCCGCGGTACCGATGATGATGTAACTGATGCCGGCATCGATGTAGGCCTCGATGGTGTCGAGATCGCGGATGCCGCCGCCCAACTGTACCGGCAGATCGGCGCCGACCGCCTTGACGATGGATTTGATCGCTGCCTGGTTTTTCGGCTTGCCCGCGGCCGCGCCGTTCAGGTCAACAACATGCAGCCGGCGCGCACCCTGCGCCAGCCACTGTTGGGCCATGGCGCCGGGGTCTTCGGAGAAAATCGTGGCATCGCTCATGTCGCCCTGCTTCAGGCGTACGCATTTGCCGTCCTTCAAATCGATGGCGGGAATAATCAGCATGGGTATGGGGAGGTTGCGAGACCGGGGGGAGTCGGAATATGCAGCGACAAATGAACCGGGTCCGGGATTGATTTCAGAAGAATCTTGGGCAGAAACATTGCTCTGGCGTCAATAATACTACAGCAACCGCATTCGCACGGCGGTTTCAGGCAATCGCCGATGCACCACTGGCGGGCGCCGCACGCAGCAGCGGGTTCCATGCGGCGAAGTTTGCGAGCAGCTGCAACCCGGCGGCATCGCTTTTTTCAGGATGGAACTGCACCGCAAACAGATTTTCCCGCGCCGCGGCACAGGCGAAGCGGAACGGATACGCGCTCCAGCCCGCGACGATCGCAGGGTCGGCAGGGTCGGGATAATAGCTGTGCACGAAATAAAACCGGCTGCGATCCGGGATGCCCTGCCACAGCGGATGTGCCATGCCCTGCTCAACCTCGTTCCAGCCCATATGCGGCACCTTGAGCTTCTCGCCGCGCTCATCGACCATGCGCGACGGCGGAAAGCGCCGCACCTCGCCGGGCAGCAGGCCGAGGCAACGCGTGTCGCCTTCCTCGCTGTGCGCAAACAGCATCTGCAAGCCGATGCAGATGCCGAGGAACGGCTTGCCGCGCGCCGCGGTTACGATCGCCTGGTGCAACCCGCGCGATTCCATTTCGCGGATGCAGTCGCGCATCGCGCCCTGTCCGGGGAACACCACGCGCCCGGCCTGCGCCACTTCGGCCGGATCGCCGGTCACCACTACACTGCAGTCCGGCGCCACATGTTCGAGCGCCTTGGACACCGAGCGCAGGTTACCCATGCCGTAATCAATGACGGCAATGTCGATGGTCATTTGCGGTCGCTCAGAGCTTGCCCTTGGTCGATGGTATGCCCTTCACGCGAGGATCCATTTCGACCGCCATGCGCAGGGCGCGGCCGAAGGCCTTGAACAGCGTCTCCACCTGATGATGGGTGTTCGCGCCCTTGAGATTGTCCAGATGCAGCGTGACCTGCGCGTGGTTGACGAAGCCCTGGAAAAACTCACGCACCAGGTCGACATCAAATTCACCGACGCGCGCACGGGTGAACTTGCCGGTCATCTCCAGCCCGGGGCGTCCCGATAGGTCGATGACCACGCGCGACAGCGCCTCGTCGAGCGGCACATAGGCGTGGCCGTAACGGCGCACGCCCTTCTTGTCGCCGACCGCCTTGGCCAGTGCCTGACCCAGAGTGATGCCGATGTCCTCGACGGTATGATGCGCGTCGATGTGCAGGTCGCCCCTGGCTTTCACTTCGAGGTCAACCAGGCCGTGCCGCGCAATCTGGTCGAGCATGTGATCGAGAAACGGCACGCCGCTGGCGAGTTTTGCCCGGCCCGAGCCATCCAGATTGAGCTTGACGCTAATCTGGGTTTCCTGGGTATCGCGTGTGACCTGCGCCTGCCTTGCCATGATGTTCGTGCGCCTGAGGTAACTTGTTGATTTCAGAGTATAAACGAATTCGTGCTCAACCGCCGCGCACGATCTCGCGCAGCGCTTCCACCAGCCCGGCACATTGCTCATCGGTGCCCACCGTGATGCGCATGAAATCGGCGATGCGCGCCGGCTTGCTGAAATGGCGCACGATGATGCTGCGCGCGCGCAACTTCGCGGCGATGTCACCGCCATCACGTCCCGGCATGCGCGCGAATACAAAGTTGGCTGCAGACGGCAACACCTCGAAACCCAGACCGTGCAATTCCTGCACCAGTGCCTGCTTGGTCACCATGACCTTGCGGCACATGGCCTTGAAATATTCGTCGTCTTCGATTGCCGCGGCCGCGCCGGCCTGCGCAAAGCGGTCCAGCGGATAGGAATTGAAACTGTCCTTGACCCGGTTCAGCGCCTCGACCAGATCAGGATGACCGATGGCATAGCCGACGCGCAGCCCCGCGAGCGCACGCGATTTTGACAGCGTGTGTGTCACCAGCAGTTGCGGATAACGCTGGATCAGCGGCACCACCGATTCACCGCCGAAATCGACATATGCTTCATCGATGGCCACCACCGAGCCACTGTTCGCGCGCAGCAGCCGCTCCACCTCGGACACCGCGACAAAACACCCGGTGGGCGCGTTGGGATTCGGAAAAATAATGCCGCCATTGGGCCGCAGGTAGTCATCGACCGCGATTTCGAAAGCGGCATTCAACGGCACCTGCTCGAACGGAATGTCATAGAGGCTGCAGTAAACCGGGTAAAAACTGTAAGTGATATCCGGGAACAGCACCGGCTTCTCGTGTTTGAGCAAACCGAGAAAGACATGCGCCAGCACCTCGTCGGAACCGTTGCCGACGAAGACCTGTGCGGGTGTCACGCCATAGCGCTTTGCGATCGCTGCGCGCAGACGGTCACTGACCGGGTCCGGGTACAGCCGCAACGTGTCGCCGATCTCGGCGCGCAACGCATCCAGCACGCGCCGGCTCGGACCATACGGGCTTTCATTGGTATTGAGCTTGACCAGGTTGGGCAGCTTGGGCTGCTCGCCCGGCACATAGGGCGTGAGGCCCCGCACCACGTCGCTCCAGTAGCGGCTCATGCAGCGTCCTAGGAACGGAAGCGCAACGCCGCCGAGCGGGCATGCGCCGGCAAGCCTTCGCCATCAGCCAGTTCCACCGCGATCCGCCCCAGCGTCGCCGCACCTGCACGCGACACGTTGATCAGGCTCGAACGCTTCTGGAAGTCATAGACGCCCAGCGGCGACGAAAACCGTGCGGTACGCGATGTCGGCAGCACGTGATTGGGGCCGGCGCAGTAGTCGCCCAGCGCCTCGGAGGTATAACGGCCGAGGAAAATCGCGCCGGCGTGCCTGATCTTCGGCAGCAGCGCCTGGGGATTCTCCACCGAAAGCTCCAGATGCTCCGGCGCGATGCGGTTCACCAATGCGCAGGCTTCATCCAGGTCGCGCACTTCGATCAGCGCGCCGCGCCCTTTGAGCGACGCCTCGATCACCGCGCGGCGCGGCATGTCCTTGAGCTGGGAATCAATGCTCGCCGCAACCGCTGCAATATATTCGGCGTCGGGCGCGAGCAGGATCGCCTGCGCCAGCTCATCGTGCTCGGCCTGCGAAAACAGGTCCATCGCCACCCAGTCCGGATCCGTGCCGCCATCACAGACAACGAGGATTTCCGACGGGCCCGCCACCATGTCGATGCCGACGACGCCAAACACCCGGCGTTTCGCCGCCGCGACATAGGCATTTCCCGGTCCGACGATCTTGTCCACCTGCGGTATCGTCGCGGTGCCGTAGGCGAGCGCCGCGACCGCCTGCGCGCCGCCAATGGTGAACACCCGGTCGACGCCGCAGATCGCGGCGGCCGCCAGCACCAGATCGTTTTTCTCGCCGCGCGGTGTCGGCACCACCATGATCACTTCGCCGACGCCCGCAACTTTTGCCGGCACGGCATTCATGATCACCGAGGACGGATACGCGGCCTTGCCGCCGGGCACATACAAGCCCGCCCGGTCCAGCGGCGTGATCTGCTGGCCCAGTTCGTTGCCGTCGGCGTCGGTGTAACCC